>JACCTK010000309.1 GCA_013812465.1 Actinomycetota bacterium | reverse complement strand
CGTCTCGTGGGCGGCGGTGACCCTTCTCGCCTACGTCCTGTACCGGGTCGAGCTCGTCGGCAAGCGGCTGCATACGGATCTCCGAGAGCTCCGCGAGGCTCTGGAGTGACGGGTGGGGAGTACGTCGCCGCGGCCTACGGGGTCGTGTTCGTCTTCGTGCTCGTGTACGTGGCGATCATCGCCGCCAAGCTCGTGCGCCTGCAGCGGGATACGGCCGAGTTGCTGGAGCTCGCGCGTCGGCGCGGGGAGGACGCGTGACCGACCGCTCGTCCGACTATCCTGCGCGCGTGCGTAAGACCTGGCTAGGGGATCCCGCTTGAGCGTAAAGCGCACGCTGGTTGGGAGGCCGCTCCCGCTGCAGGTTCCGACCGCCTTCGTCCGTATACGCCGCCGCGGCCTTCGCGCCTGCGGCGAGGCGCGGACCGAGGGGCTCCGCCGCTGCCCGCCCGCTCACGCGCGCCGTCACTGAGCTTCGCCGGAGACGCCGCGTTACGCTCCGCGTGTGTTCATCACGTTCCTGAGCGACTTCGGCCTCGAGGACGACTTCGTCGGCACGTGCCACGGAGTGATGAAGACGATCGCTCCGGACGCGCAGATCATCGACATTACGCATGGGATTTCGCCGCAGGCGGTGCTCGAGGGGGCGCTGGTGCTCGCGAACACGATCGCGTACATGCCGATCGGGGTGCACCTCGCCGTGGTCGATCCCGGTGTCGGCGGCCCGCGCCGTCCGTTGGCGCTTCGCGATGACGCGGGCCGGCTGTTCGTCGGGCCCGACAACGGTCTTCTTCTCCCGGCAGCGAGTCGGGCGGGAGTCGCCGAGGCGCACGAGCTCGCCAATCCTGAGTACGCGCTGCAGGCGGTATCGCGCACGTTTCACGGGCGTGACCTGTTCAGCCCAGCCGCCGCGCACCTCGCGAAGGGCGTTCCGCTCGAGGAGCTCGGGCCGCCGCTCCATCTCGACGCGCTCGTCAGCCTCGAGGTTCCGAGGCCCACCTCCGAGGGCGGTGTTCTCCTGGCGACGTTTCTCTACGTCGACAGCTTCGGCAACATCGCGCTCAACCTGACCCGCGAGGATGTCGACGAGCTCGGAATCGCAGCGGGGTCGAAGCTCGAGCTCGAGCACGCGGGCGAGCGCTACTACGCGGTCATGGCGCGGACGTTCGCGGACGCTCGGCCGGGCGATGTCATCCTATACGAGGACAGCTACGGGAACATGTCCGTCGCAATCTCGCGAGGGAGCGCGGAGCGCATGCTGCACGCTGCAACAGGGCAGCGGATGCGGATAGCGCTTCGGACCTAGCCTCTCTCTCGGACGCTATGAGATCGGCGGCCGACGCGCTGCCCACGGTCGCGCCTCTTCCACCTGAGCTGCGAGGCGGAGAAGGAGCGCCTCGCCTGCCGGCGGGCCGATCGCCTGGACGCCGATGGGCAGGCCTTCGCTCGACCAGTGCAGCGGGAGGGAGATCGCCGGGAGTCCGGTGAGGTTCGCGATCGCGGTGAAGGGTGTGAACACCGTGTTCCGGCGGAGCTGCTCGACCGCGCCGTCGACGCCTTCCTCCTGCCAGCCGATCGGGACTGGGGGAAGGGCGAGTGTGGGGGTGAGAAGGATGTCGGCGTGCTGCCAGAACGTGACGATGCGGCGTCCGGCAGTGTGGAGATGGAATGCGGCGTTTGCGTAGTCGGCCGCGGTCGTGGCGCGCGCGGACTCGACGAGGCCGCGGTTCAGCGGCGTCAGAAGCTCGGGGTCGACGGAGTAGAGCGCCGGGCTCACCTGCCACACGGTGATGAAGGCGTCGAGCAGTCCCGCTTCGGTCCACGGAGGGGTCGAGTCGAAGACCTCGTGACCGAGGTCGGCCAGGAGCTCCGCGGCGGCTTCGAGCGCAGCTACGCAGTTGGGGTGGACCGGCACGTCGATCGGTGGCTCGGCGGTCACAGCGATCCGTAGGCGGCCCGGCGGCGAGCCGGGCTCCTCCGCGAACGGGCGCTCGGAAGGAGGCGCCCACCACGGGTCGCCGGGCTCGTAGCCGGCCAGCACGTCCATGAATGCGGCGGCATCTGCGACGGAGCGGGTGATCGGGCCCGAGGTGGAAAGCCCCTCGAGCGATGGGAAGGGCGCCGTCGACACGCGGCCGCGCGCTGGCTTGAGGCCGAAGACACCGCAGCAGGAAGCGGGAATCCGGATCGATCCACCGCCGTCCGTGCCGTGCGCCAGCGGGACGAGCCCCGCCGCGAGCGCTGCAGCGGCGCCACCGCTCGAGCCACCGGGCGTGCGCTCGGGATTCCACGGATTTCGGGTCGCGCCGTTCAGCTCCGACTCGGTGAAGGCGACCGTCCCGAACTCCGGAGTGTTCGTCTTGCCGAGGATGACGAAGCCGGCCTCGCGCAGCCGGCGGACGACGGCGGTGTCGAAGTCGGGGACGTTGTCGGCGAATGCGCGGCTCGAGTAGGTCGTCCGGATGCCCTTCGTCGCCGTCAAATCTTTGACCGCGATCGGGACGCCGTGGAACGGGCCGCGGCTTTCGGAGGCGTCAGCGGCCCTTGCGTCCTCGAGCGCCTCCTCGCCGCGAACGGTGACGAACGAGCCGAGCGCGGGATCGAGCCGTTCGATTCGCTCGAGGTAGAGCTCCGCGAGCTCGAGCGCAGTGACTTCTCCGTCCCGAATGAGTCGCGCCTGCTCGATCGCCGGGAGGAACGCGAGCTCCATCGCGGCGACGCTAACAGGCGCTGGTGAGCGGGGAGGGACGGCCCTGAGCCGGGTCCTCTACTTCCGTCAGGATTCCTGAGCTCACTTACGAGATCACGACAGCCGTCTCCGTCGCAAGCTCCTCCGCGCCCGTGTGGATCGCCGTGCCAGTGTCGCGGTCCATCCAGCGGATGCGCGCAGGCTCGAGCCGCAGCCAAACATCACTCGTTGGCTGCGGAAAGATGTCCGCCTGGATCGAGACCTTGAGTGTGTCCTCGCCACAGCGCACCGTCACGAGGTTGTGAGAGCCGAGCGGCTCGAGCACGATCACCTTGGCGCGGACCAGCCCGTCTGCCGCGGCGGTTTCCACCCCGATCGCCTCCGCGCGGATGCCGAGCAGAAGATCGTGTCCCGCCAGCGCCGCGACGTCACTCGGGAACTCGAACGAGCCGCCGCTGACTTCGACGACGGCGGTGCTGCCCGAGCTCGACACCTCTGCTTCGAGGAAGTTCATCGGCGGTGTGCCGATGAACCCGCCGACGAACGTGTCGGAGGGGTTGTCGTACACCTCGAGAGGATTGCCGAGCTGGACGATACGGCCCTTGTTCATGACGGCGATGCGGTCGCCCATGCTCAAGGCTTCGATCTGATCGTGTGTGACATAGATGGTGGTCGCGTCGAGGCTCTGCAGCAGCGTCTTCAGCTCCGCGCGCATCTCCAGGCGGAGCAGCGCGTCGAGATTCGAGAGCGGCTCGTCCATCAGCAGGACTTCCGCCTTCGTCGCCATGGCGCGGGCGATGGCCACCCGCTGCCGCTGCCCACCGGAGAGCTGCGACGAGTAGCGTTCGAGGAGCTCTTCGATGTGCAAGAGCTCGGCGGCGGAGCGCACCCGCTCGTCGATGACCGGCTTCTTCTCCTTCTGCATCTTGAGGCCGAACGCGATGTTGTCGTACACCTTCATGTGCGGGAAGACTGCGTAGCTCTGGAACACCATCGCTATGCGCCGCCGCCTCGGAGGAAGGTCCGTTGCATCTCGATCGCCGATGTAGACGCGCCCGTCGTCGACTCGCTCGAGTCCCGCCAGGCAGCGCAGCAGCGTGGTCTTTCCACATCCCGATGGGCCGAGCAGCACCATGAACTCCCCGTCCTTCACTTCGAGGTCGACGCCGTCCACCGCGGCAAAGTCGCCGAACCTCTTGTGCACACCAACGAAACGGATGTCAGCCATTCTCGAGCGCCCCTTTCGGGCCGGCCCGGTTAAGGGTCTGTCCAGAAAGTGGTCGCGGTGGATGGCACGCGACACGTGCCGCGAGGCAAGGACGCAGGGAGCGGCAATATGCGGGCATATTGGCGCGACCGAGGACGCCGCCTCGTGGTGCGTGGCGCCTGCCA
>JACCTK010000279.1 GCA_013812465.1 Actinomycetota bacterium | reverse complement strand
GCTTCCTGACCGCAACGCTCGGAGCGCCAGCAGCCGCACTCGGTCTCATCGAAGGGATCGCGGACGGTTTGGCGGGTGCCGCACGCTTTGCAGGCGGCGCTCTCGCAGACGATCCCGAACGGCGCCGCCGGGTCGCGGTAGGGGGTTACACGGCGACCGCAGTCCTCTCAGCAGGGGTGGGGCTCGCGACCTCGGCCTGGCAGGTGGGAGTGCTTCGTGCAGGAGCGTGGATGGCGCGTGGGCTGCGTGTGCCGGCGCGTAATGCCCTCCTTGCCGACGTTGTTCCGGCAAGCGCGCATGGCCGTGCATACGGATTCGAGCGGGCAATGGACAACCTGGGCGCGATTGGCGGGCCGCTCCTCGCGCTTGCGCTCGTTGCCGTTGTTGGTGTGCGCACGGCGATTCTCCTGAGCGTGATCCCGGGTGTGCTGGCGACCGTCGCGATCGTGTGCGCGGTGCGCGCTGCCCCGCGACTCGAGCGCCATAATCGGCTACCGATCAGGCTGCGGCTCCGGCCTGTGTTGCAGGGCGAGCTCGGACGGCTCCTCGTCGGCATTTCGGCCTTCGAGGTGGGCAACGTGGCAGCGACGCTCTTGATCCTGCGCGCCAGCGAGTTACTTACCCCCGCGCACGGCGAGGACAGCGCGGTCAAGATCGCGATAGGGCTCTACGCGGTCTACAACCTTGCGGCCACCGTCGCCAGCGTCCCGGGTGGCCGGCTCAGCGACAACCGGAGTTCAACACTCGTCCTGGCCCTCGGGAATCGCCGCTTTTGCCTCGCTTACGTCGGCTTCGCACTTGTCGGAACGAGCATCTTCGCGCTCGGCCTCTTCTTCGTTGTCGCCGGCGTCGCGATCGGCTTCGTCGAGACAGCCGAGCACACCGCCGTTGCGTCGCTCGCTGCGCCTGAAGTACGAGGATCGGCGTTCGGCCTGCTCGCCGCAGTGCAGAGCTTCGGGAACCTCGCCGCGAGCGCTGTCGCCGGCGCGCTCTGGACGCTCGTCTCGGCGCGCGCAGCCTTCCTGTACCTGGCCGGCTGGACGATCATCTCGTTGCTGACGCTCGCCCGCCGGCTGCCACCGGGCTAGCACTCTTAGCGGACGATCTCTTCGACTCTCGGGGCGCCGAGCGCCATCTACGCTGCCGCGTCGTCGTCGAGCCGCGGGAGCTTGCCCGCAGCGCGCAGGAGCGCTTCGTTCGTTGCGCGGTGGCCGTCAGGCTGCTCGGCGACAACCCGCACACGACGCCGCCCTGAGAACTCGCGAAGCCGGCGGTTCATGGTCTCGGTGCCGCTCTCTTCGGCGAAGCGGCCCTGCTCGTCTCGGGGCTGTTCGCTCATGCCTCGTTCCCTGACGGGAGGTGACTTCCGAGCGGGCCGTAGTTCACGTTCCCTTCTTCGTCGCGAGGTACCGGCATCGGCTGCAAGGGCTGGAACCCGCCCGCCGCGCTCGTGCCGCAGCCGGCGCTCGACCTTGGCGTCCTGGCGGAGCGCGGTCTCGACGGCATCCCACGTCGCGAGGCGCTGCTCACGCGAGACCGGAGGGAAGACGAGCGAGCCCTGATCGGCGTTCCAGTTCGTTTTCTCGCGCGGAAAGCCGGCGGCACACTTCTCGTCCTCGGTCGCGGCCATGAAGACCGCACGGGCGGCGACGTACGCATCGAGCGTCTTCTCGAGCTTCGTTGCCGCCGCCGCTCGCCGACTCTCAGCAGTGGCGAGAATCTTCGCGCGGTCGCGCTCGAGCACGTCGACGGCCGTCTGTGTCTGCTCTTCGATTGCATCCTGGAAGCCCTGGACGCGGCTCTTCGCGAGATCGATCTCGTCGCGAATCTGCCTCGTCGGATCCTTCGTTGGCAACGGCTTGTCCGCGAGCGCAGCCTCCTTGATCCCCCTCGCGCGTTCGAGCTCTGCCCGTTCCAGCTCGGCCTCGTGCCGGGTGAGCTCGTCGCGGTTCGCTTGGAGCGCCTCCTCGAGCCGGTCGAGCTTCTCGAGCTCCACCTTCATCGCCAGCGCGAGCTCTGCGATCGAGGGCGGCACCACGACGCGGATGCTTCGTCCGTGCGAGCTCGTGAGTCTCACGATGACCCCCCTTCGTCGCCGTTCAGGTACGCCTCGCGCTCGGCGGCGTGAGCCTCTTCGGCCTCCGCGGAGAGCCGGGAGGCGAGGTTCCGGATCGCTTGGTTGACCATGTCGATGACCGAGATTTTCCGGCGCTCGGGTTCGTAGGGCGAGTACGGTCGGCCGAGCCGCATCGAGGCGTTCTGGATCTCTGAGACGTAGCCCCACTCCGTCTCCTTCGACGAGCGGTAGCGCGCGATGGCCACCACGAGCGGGAGCTCCTCGGCCGCCTGCAGGATCTCCTGATACAGCGCTGCCGACTCTTCGCTGAGCCGCTCGCGCTCCTCGTTCGCGGTCGCGACTATCTGCCGGTCGAGCAGGGTGGCGAGCCGTACGCGTTGTCGAACTTGGCGACGCTGTGCCGTCTGCACCACAGCGAGCGGGAGCACCGGCGATGACGTCCGTGTTGATGCCGCTCTCACCATCGACCGCCCGTGTCCCGCGAGAGAAAATTGCGGGTGCCGTTGCAGGAGGCTCATCGTGAGAGTGCTCGAGGCTCACGTCCGAGAGTTCGCGCATCGCTTCGGCGGGCGGATCTACGTCCCGCGGCTACTTGGGCGTCGAGACTGCCCCGATCTGAACCATCATCCCGAGATCGTCGCGCACGACCCAGTGCTCGGCGATTCGACCTTCGGTGAGCCGGTAGATGTGAACGTGCTCGACCGAGAAGCGGCTTCCTTCGACCGTGGGGATGCCGCGGAAGACATCTCCTCCGTATGTGCCGCTCCACGTGTTGTGGCATACGACCAAATCTCCTTCAGCGATCAGTCGAATCGTTGTCCATTTCGAGTCCGGGACAGCTGTCACCACTCCCTGAATCGCTCGGCGAAAGTTGTCGAGGCCGCGCTCGGGGTCGCGGTCGGGTTGATGGTTCGCGACGTCAGCATCAACGAGCCGCTCGAAGTCGATCGTCCCTGCATTCCACTGGTCGTAAAACTCCTGGACGACGGCCTTGTTCTCGATTGCACTCATCTCTGGCGTCTGTGCATCGCTCGAGAGTCGAGGAGAGACGAGCCCCTCGCGCCCGCGCCACTCGCGCTCCCGAGAGCAGAACGCCGCGCAGGTTCGCGAGCGTTGGTACTAGACGCCACGTTCGCTCGTATGACCGCTGAAGTCGATCTTGAACACTTCAAGGTGCTCGAGCTCGGGCGCGCTCAGTCCGACGGTCTCGAGTGGTCCACCGAGGTTGCGACCGAAGTTCTGTGCGCTTCGTCGTCGGAAAAGACGTTGACGACGACGAGATCATTGCCCTCCTCACCTCGTGCGACGATCGTGTCTGGCGCTGTGAAGCGGCCACCGAATTCCTGCTTCCAAAGGTCTACGGCGCGTTCCCACTTCGGCAAGAGCTCTTCGGGATCGCCGGCGTATCGAATCGTCACCATGACGGGTGCCACGACTGGCCTCCTTTTGTCTGGCGGCCGATCCTAAACGAGCCCTTCGCGCTTCCGCCACTCATGCTCGCGGAGCAGCACGCCGCGGAGCTCTGCGAGTCCGGCCGGCGGATCGTCCAGGGCGCGAAGGAGGCGCTCCCGGTGGTCGATAGTGAGAGCAAGCACCTTTGTTCCCACTTCCAAGCCGCGTTCGAGCATGCTCGCGGTTGGCTCGTCGACGATCTGTGCCAGCTCGCTGATGAGCTCTGCGCTGACAGGAACGCCGGCGAGCATCATGGAGGCGATCATACGTTCGTCCCGCGTCAGGTTGCATGGAGGGGCTCCGAAACGCGTGGCGAAGCCGAACGAGCCGGGCCGGCCTTTGGCGTCCCCGATTCCCCTTCCCCCTGGGGACGATGGGTTGCCGGCCCGGCCGCAAGTCTTCGTTCAAAGGTTCTGCTCGCAGGACTCGGCGGGTCGAAGCTATTTCACGAAGTTGTCAATGGGAAAGAGCTTGGGCTCGCCGGGAAGTCCCACCTCTTGGAGGATCGGTCCGATGGTGCCGCCAAAGCGTTGGAAGGCCTCTTCGGACTCCCAGACATCGATTACGCGCCACCCGCCATCAGTCGGACCTGCGACGTGGGAAAGAATCCCGTCGGTCGGCCAGGCTTCCAGGGAATCGAGTCCCCGACCGTCGGTGAGTCTTCTGCCGACTTCCTCGTATTGCTCGCGCGTGCCGCCGGGACTCTCGTGGATCATCAACACGGGCAAAGTCCTACCTCCCTTGATCGGC
>JACCTK010000273.1 GCA_013812465.1 Actinomycetota bacterium | reverse complement strand
TGCAGACGGAGCTCGGCGTGACTACGGTCTACGTCACCCACGACCAGGTCGAGGCCAGCATCGAGCGAGACAACGGTCGCTTTGCGGTGCAGCTGGGAGAGCACGCTCTCTCCCTCGGGGAGGAGACTCTCGCGGCTCGACCCGCGCTCGAGGGCTACGTCGGTCGCAAGATCGTCGTCGGTGTGCGACCGGAGAACCTCGAGGACGCCGCGCTCGAGACCGACACGCCCGAGGATCAGCGAATGCGCGGCGTTGTCGTGCTCCGCGAGCCTCTGGGATCGGAGATCGTCGCGCACTTCACGGTCGCGGCGCCACCCGCGCTGACCGAGGACGTGCGCGAGCTCGCGCGGGACGTGGGTCAGGAGAGCGCCGTGCAGGCGGCGGCAGCGGAGGGCTCGAACGAGACGGTCATGATCGGCCGCTTCGGCCCTCGTTCGCGGGTCAAGAACGGCGATGTCGTGGACGTCGCAGTCGAGATGGGCTCGTTGCACTTCTTCGATCTCGAGACCGGTCTCGGAATCTACTCAGGGCAGACGAAGCTCGACACACAGTCCAACAACGGGGAAGGAGCACAAGGATGAGAAAGCGATGGCTCGTGTTCGCGCTGCTAGTTGGCGTGCTCGCGTTCGTGGCCGCGGGTTGCGGCAGTGATGACGACGACGGAGGGAGCGCCGGCGGCAGCGAGGACGTCTCCGGCGAGATTGCCGTTACGGCGATCTGGGCCGGCGAAGAGCAAGAGTCGTTCGAGGCGGTGGTCGGAGGCTTCAACGAGCTGTACCCGAACGTGACGGTGAAGTACACATCCGGCGGAGACAACCTCGGACCACTGCTCTCGACGGCGGTCGAGGGTGGAAATCCGCCTGATATCGCCGCGATCGGCCAACCGGGCCTGATGGCGGACTTCGCAGAGCAGGGCGCGATCCAGTCGCTCGACGACATGCGCGACGCCATCGTGGACAACTTCGGCGAATCGGCGGCGGACGTCGGCGCCGTCGACGGGACCCAGTACGGGATTCTGTTCAAGGCCTCCAACAAGTCGACCATCTGGTACAACGTCGCCGCCTTCGAGGAGGCCGGGGTAGAGCCTCCCGAGGATTGGGAAGGTTTGAACGAGGCGGCGGAGACGATCAAGGCCGCCGGCATCACGCCGTACTCGGTCGGGGTCGACGTCGGTTGGCCCATGACCGATCTGTTCGAGAACATCTACATCCGCAGCGCGGGAGCGGACATGTACGACCAGCTCGCCAGGCACGAGATCCCGTGGACCGATCAATCGGTCAAGGACGCCCTGGCTATCATGGCCGAGGTCGTCGGCGATTCCGAGAACCTGGCAGGTGGCACGGAGGGTGCCCTCGAGACCGACATGCCAACCTCGGTCGGGAAGGTGTTCAACGACTCGCCGGAAGCCGCGATGGTGATCATCGGCGACTTCGCTCCGGGAGTGACGGAGACGACGCTCGAGCCAGAGACGGGCTACAACGTCTTCACGTTCCCGTCCATCGACGGGTCGGCCCCTTCTGCCATCGGTAGCGGCGACCTGTTCGTGCAGTTCAAGGACAGCCCGGCCGCGGACGCGTTTCTCGAGTACTTGACGACACCGGAGGCATCCGAGATCTGGGCCGAGCGCGGCGGTTTCTCGTCGCCGAACCAGAACATCGACCTCGACGTGTACCCGGACGAGATCACGCGGGCAACGGCAGGCGCGCTCGCCGAGGCGGAGGCCTTCCGCTTCGACATGTCCGACCTGCAGCCTGGAGCGTTCGGAGGCACTGCCGGACAGGGTCTCTGGAAGCATTTCACCGACTTCGTCGCGAACCCGGACGACATCGACGGGATCACGGAGAAGATGGAGGCCGACGCGGCGAAGGCCTTCGGCTAGATGCGGAAGGTGATTTCGCCGCGACCCGGCGCCGAAGCAGTCGGCTTCAGGGGTGTCACGCGAACAGAATCCGCACTCGCGGATTCTGTTCTGCGTCAATGAGATGAGCGAGTCGGTGACCACGGCGGGAGCCCCCACGCGGGGGCTTCCGCCTGGAGACGGCGAGCCCGGGCTCTGGCAGCGCTACGGAGTCGTCGCGCTGTTCCTCGGGCCTGCGCTCGTCCTCCTCGCCGTCTGGATCGTCTATCCGACGATCCGCACGATCACCCGGAGCTTCTTCGACCGGAGCGGCGACGAGTTCGTCGGGCTGGACAACTACCAGACGCTCTTCTCCGACGACACGCTCCTGACCGCGGTCCGGAACAACTTCCTCTGGCTCCTGATCGTGCCGGCGTTCGTGACCGCGATCGGCCTCGTGTTCGCCGTTCTTCTCGAGCGCGTGCGCTTCGCGACCGCTTTCAAGGTCGCGGTGTTCATGCCGATGGCGATCTCGCTCTTCGCAGCCGGGGTCATCTGGCGGCTGATGTACGAGAAGGATCCCGACCAGGGCACTGTCAACGCCGCCGTCGCGGTCGTGAAGGATGCGGTCTCTCCGTCGGGTGTCCTCTCCGCTGCGCAGCCCTCGACGGACGCCGTGCAGGGAGGGCCGAAGGGCGGTCTCGTCCTCGAGCGACAGCTTGCAAGCGGTGATGTCGCGCAACTTGGTCTCACCGGGATTCGCTCGTCGGACGTTCCAGGTGACGCCGAGCAGGCGGTCGTGCCGGAGGCCCTCGCGGGAGGGATCACCGGCGTCGTATGGAGAGACTTCAAGCCGGGCGGCGGCACCGCAGGCGAGGTCGAGGAGGAGGAGCTCGGGATGCCGGGCGTCACCGTCGAGCTGCGAGACGACAGCGGCCGCAGCGTCGCCGAGACCACGACCGAAGCCGACGGCACCTTTTCGTTCGAGGAGGTGGAGACCGGCTCCTACCGCGCGGCGATCGGGCCCGACACCTTCTCCGAGCCCTATGCCGGCGTGTCGTGGCTCGGAGCGAGCCTTATCACGCCTGCGATCATGCTCTCCTACGCCTGGGTCTGGGCGGGGTTTGCGATGGTCGTGATCGCAGCGGGACTCGCCGCCATCCCCCGCGACCTGCTCGAGGCGGCACGCACCGACGGAGCGACGGAGATGCAGGTCTTCCGTCGCGTCACGATCCCGCTCCTCGCCCCGGTCTTGACGGTGGTCTTCATCACGATGCTGATCTACGTGCTGAAGGTGTTCGACATCGTGATCGCGGTCGCGCCCGGATCGGTGCAGGACGACGCGAACGTCATCGCGCTCGCCATGTGGCGCACGTCCTTCGGCGGAGTGAACGACTTCGGGCTGGGAGCCGCCATCGCGGTGTTCCTCTTCCTGCTTGTCATCCCGATCCTGGCCATCAACGTCCGCCGCTTCCGGAGAGAGGTCTGAGCCCAGTGACCACCGCAGAGATCGAAGCCGCACGCGTCGAATCCCGCGAGCCGACATCCACGAGGATCGTCCGCCTCCTGAGCAAGACGCCCGTGTACCTGGTGCTCGTGTTCCTCGGACTTCTGTGGCTCATCCCGACGATCGGGCTCTTCTTCACGTCCTTGCTCGACTCGACCGTCGTCGGGAGGATCGGGTGGTGGGAGATTTTCTCGGAGCCGAGCCTCGCCACCCTCGAGAACTACGGCGACATCCTCGACAACGACGCGATCACCTCGGCGCTTCTGACGACGCTGTGGGTCTCGATCGGATCGACGATCCTGCCCATCTTCCTTGCCGCGCTCGCGGCGTACGCCTTCGCGTGGCTCGAGTTTCCCGGGCGGGACTGGCTCTTCCTGGTCGTGGTCGCGCTGCTCGTCGTCCCGATCCAGATGGCCCTGATCCCGATCTTCTCGCTCTACAACGATCTGGGTCTGTTCGACACGATCCTCGGCTTGATCCTCTTCCACACGGCGTTCGGGCTGCCGTTCGCCATCTTCCTGCTCCGGAACTTCTTCATCGGGATCCCGCGCGACCTCCTGGAAGCCGCGCGAATCGACGGCGCGTCCGAGATCCGGATCTTCGTCCGGCTCATCCTCCCCCTCGGGCTCCCGGCGATCGCCTCGCTCGCGATCTTCCAGTTCCTGTGGGTGTGGAACGACCTCCTCGTCGCGCTCACCTTCGCCCGCGACACGCAGCCGATCACGGTTGCGATCTTCTCGCAGCTACGGCAGTTCAGCGCGAATCTCGAGGTCATCGCGCCGGCGGCGTTCGTCTCGCTTGCGATCCCGCTCGTGGTGTTCTTCGCGTTCCAGCGCTACTTCGTCGAAGGGCTGCTCGCGGGCTCCGTGAAGTAAGCCTCGCCTACTTGTCGAGTCGTTCGAGCGTGAACGCCGTCTCGACGAGCGCGAGGTGCGTGAACGCCTGCGGGAAGTTGCCGACGAGGCGAGTCCGCTCGGTGTCGTACTCCTCAGCGATCAGCCCGAGATCGTTCCCGAGCGAGAGCAACCGCTCGTAGAGCTCCACCGCCTCGTCCATCCGTCCTTGCTGCGCGAGAACCGCCACCAGCCAGAACGAGCACGGCAGGAAGACCCCCTCGCCCGGCGGAAGCCCATCGACGTCGACGTTGTCGTCGTCGGCGCGATAACGCTCGACGAAACCGTCGCGCATGAGGTCGCGTTGGATCGCCTCCACGGTCCGGATCACACGCTCGTCGGTCGCAGGCAGAAAGCCTACGAGCGGAATCAGGAGCAAGCTGGCATCGAGGCGTTCTGAGCCGTAGTACTGCACGAACGAGTTCCGCTCGGCGTTGTACCCGTGCTCGAGAACGTCGTCCCGGATCGCATCCCTTGTGGCGCGCCAGCGGTCGAGCGGCCCCTCGCGGTCGAGTTGCTCGATCGCCTTCACCGCGCGGTCGAACGCCACCCAGGCCATGACCTTGGAGTGCGTGAAGTGCCGGCGCGGGCCACGCACTTCCCAGATTCCCTGATCGGGCTCCCGCCAGCCGTTCTCGAGCCAGTCGAACACCTTGCTGGTCAAGGCCCATGCCGGATCGGACGCCTCGAGGCCGCGCTTGCGCGCCATGTGCAGCGCGTCGACGATCTCGCCGTAGACGTCGAGTTGGAGCTGATCCGCGGCGCCGTTCCCGATGCGAACAGGTTGCGAGCCTTCGTATCCCGCAAGCCATGGCAGCTCGAGCTCGATCAGCCTCCGCTCTCCGGCGACGCCGTACATGACCTGGATGTCTTCGGGATCGCCGGCAATCGCGCGAAGCAGCCAATCGCGCCAGGCACGCGCCTCGTCGATGTAGCCCGCCCTTAGGAACGCGAGCAGCGTGAGCGTCGCGTCGCGCAGCCAGCAGTAGCGGTAGTCCCAGTTCCGCACGCCGCCGATTGCCTCCGGCAGCGAAGTCGTCGGAGCGGCGACGATCCCTCCCGTCGGGGCGTAGGTGAGCGCCTTCAACGTGAGGAGAGACCGGCGAACGGGCTGCGCCCAGCGCCCGGCGGCGGTGCAGCGGCCGATCCACTCCTCCCAGTAGTCGACGGTATCCGCCAGCGCCCGCTCGGCATCGATGGGCTCGGGCAGCGCCTCGTTCGACGGGGTCCAGGTCAGCACAAACGGAACGCGGTCTCCCTCCCCGACCGTGAACTCGGCGTAGGTGCGGAGGTTTCGGCCTTCGAGGTCGACCGGCGTCCGGAGCGAGACCGCGTCCGGGCCGGCTATGCCGACCAGCGTCTCGTCGATGGTTCGAACCCACGGCACGATGGAGCCGTAATCGAAACGGAGCACGAGCTCCATGAGCATGTCGACGCGCCCGCGGGCGCCTTCGACGATGCGGACAACGTCGGGCGCCCTACCGCGCACGGGCATGAAGTCGATCAAGCGCACCGCCCCAGTGGGCGTCTCGAGCTCGGTCTCGAGCACGAGCGTGTCGCCGCGGTAGCTGCGACCCCGCGAGTGAAACTCACCGTGTGGCTGAATCGTCCAGTGCCCATTGTCGGAGTCGCCGAGCAGCGCTGCAAAGATCGCGCCCGAGTCGAATCGCGGCAGACAGAGCCAGTCGATGCAGCCGTGGCGACTCACGAGCGCAGCGGTCTGGAGGTCGCCGATCAGCCCGTAGTCCTCGATCCGGGCCACTAGTCGCCTGCCTCGAGAAACGACGCGTAGCGTTTGAAGCGCTTCAGCGC
>JACCTK010000222.1 GCA_013812465.1 Actinomycetota bacterium | reverse complement strand
CGGCAGGTACTGCGCGCGATTGTGGTAGTAGGGGCCGGGCATGCCCGGCCCCTACGGCGACCGCATAGACGAGTATCGGTGGCTTGTCGAGTCTCAATCGGGAAGGAGCGGCATCGCGATACCCGGCTCGCGGTCGAGGAGCACCGCTCTCGTCACCGACGCAGATCCGAACCGGTCACGCACCTGATCTAGGGCGAGATCGAGCGCGATGTCGTGCTGGATCTCGAACGGCAGCACGAGCTGGAAGGGAGCATCGTCCTCGAGGCCGGTGAGCGAGAGTCCGACGAGCGTCAAGCCCTGCGCGTCGATCATCGGCGTGGCCTCCGCGAGCAGCCCACGCGCAGTGTCGAGGATCGTCTGAGTGTGCGCTGTCGCTTGGTGAAGGGTGTGTGAGCGAGTCGCTCTCGAGAAGTCGGCGAAGCGCAGCCGCAGGATCACCGTGCGACAAACGCGCCGGCCTGCGCGCAGCCGGCGAGCGAGTCGGTCGACGAGGGCGATGACGACGGCGTCGATGTCCTCGTGCGATCTTGGTCTGCGACCGAGCGCGCGCTGTCCCCCGATCGAGCGCCGACGGCGGCCGACCCGCACTGGCCGAGGATCCCGGTTGTGCGCGAGCGCATGCAGCTGTCGGCCCGACGCCCGCCCGAGCATGGCAACGAGCAACGGCTCCTCGAGGCGCGCGACCTGGCCGACGGTGGTGATCCCTCGGCTATGCAGCTTCTCTGCGGTGATGCGGCCGACACCCCACAGCCGCTCGATCGGGAGCGGATGGAGAAACGCGAGCTCGCCGTCTGGGGGAACGACAAGAAGTCCGTCCGGCTTGGCGACGGCGCTCGCCACCTTGGCCAGGAACTTCGTCCGGGCGATCCCTACGGTGATGGGGAGCCCGACCTCGTCGAGAACGTCTCGACGCAGCCGTGCCGCGATCTCCGTCGGCTTGCCGGCGAGCCGCTGCAGGCCGCGAACGTCGAGAAACGCCTCGTCGATCGACAGCCCCTCGACGAGCGGGGTCGTATCTTCGAAGACCTCGAACACCGCCTTGCTCGCCTCGGAGTAGGCGGACATCCGCGGCGGCAACACGATCGCATGCGGGCACAGTCTCCGGGCGCGCCTCCCGCCCATCGCCGTGCGGATGCCGAACGCCTTGGCCTCGTAGCTCGCCGCGAGCACGACACCGACACCGACGATGACCGGACGTCCCTGAAGGCGAGGATCGTCCCGCTGCTCCACCGAGGCGAAGAACGCGTCGAGATCCGCGTGCAGTATCGTTGGTTCGACCGACACGAACATATGTTCTCATGGGCTCGGACGGATAGCGTGATCGCTGGACACAAGGCACGAAAGGAGAGGACGTGGACGTGAAGCTCGAGCTCGTTCTGATTCCCGTCTCGGATGTGGATCGCGCCAAGGCCTTCTACGTCGAGACGGTCGGCTTCAACCTGGACGTCGACCACGCGCCCAGCGACGACTTTCGGGTGGTGCAGATGACGCCGCCGGGCTCGGCGTGCTCGATCACCGTCGGGAAGGGAATCACCGACGCGACGCCGGGCTCGGTTCGGGGAACGCATCTGATCGTCTCCGATATCGAGGCCGCGCGAGCCGAGCTCGTCGAGCGGGGCGTGGAGGTGACCGAGGTTCGGCACATGACGGAGAACGGGTGGATGCCGGGGCCGGATCCCGAGCGGCGCGACTACGGCTCGTTCGCGGACTTCAGCGATCCCGACGGGAACAGCTGGGTTCTGCAGGAGGTCAGAGTGGGCAAGCCGGAGGCGTGACCGGGACGATCGCGAATCGCTCGGTTCCTTCGGCGACGGTCATTCCGGAGCTCGCGTATCCGGACGTGGAAGAGGCGACCCACTGGCTCTGCAAGGCGTTCGGGTTCACCGTGCGCCTGCGTATCGGGAGCCATCGCGCGCAGCTCGTGTACGGCGAGGGCGCGGTCGTCGTGATGGAGGGCGGAGCGGGAGATGCTGCGGCGCACGCCGTGCTCGTGCGGGTCGAGGACGCCGACGCGCACCACGCGCGAGCGCTTGCAGCCGGCGCCCGCATCCTGAACCCTCCGACCGACTATCCGTACGGAGAGCGCCAGTACAACGTCGAGGACATCGGCGGCCACCTTTGGACGTTCTCGCAGTCGATCGCCGACGTCGATCCGGCCGACTGGGGCGGAGCTCTCGTCACCGACGATGGCTGAGGGGCTGCCATCCCCGCGGGTCGAGATCCGCCGTCTCGACGCGAGCGAGGTGCGCGGCCAGCTCGACGGGCTCGCAGCCATCCTCGTCGACTGCGTCGAGGGAGGCGCGTCGGTTGGCTATCTGGCGCCCTTCTCGCACCAGGAAGCCCGCGACGTGTACGAGGCATACGCCGACGACGTCGAGGCCGGAGGCCGGTTGCTGCTCGCGGCGTTCACGGAGGGGACGCTCGTCGGCACGGTCCAGGTCGTCTTCGCTCCACATCCGAACCAGCCGCACCGCGCGGACATCGCGAGAATGCTCGTCCGCCGCACGGCACGACGCATGGGTATCGGCCAGCGGCTAATGGAGCGTGCCGAGGCGGAGGCGCGAGCGGAGGGCAAGTCGCTGCTCGTGCTGGACACGGTGACCGGCGACGCCGCCGAGCGTCTGTATGCGCGACTCGGGTGGACGAGGGTCGGCGTGATTCCCGGCTTCGCCCTGTATCCAGACGGGCGGCCATGCGATACGACTGTGTTTTGGAAGGCGCTCGTCTAGTGGACGTCCCCAAGAGGTTTGACCGGAAACGTCCTTCGCCCCTAGACGGAGTTACGCAAGCCCGCGTGCTGCCCACGCTTGCGACGTGAGGACGAACGGTGACGCCGGAAGCCGGTCTCGACAGCATTCGCGAAGCTCCTCTCGGCGCTCAGCGTCGAGTCCGGCGACATACGCCCCCGCTGGCCCGACTCCGAGCGTGAACGGATCCCACCAGTCCTCGAATGTCGGATGCGCGACGCTCACAGCGAGGCGCGTCTCCCGGACCTCGCGGAGGCCCGCCGCGTCGAACAGCTCCGTCAGGTGTCCTTCTCGGGCGCCGGCAAGCTTGGATTCGTCCTGCGCGCTGGGGTCGAGCTCGCGCACCGCATCCCAGTACGGGCTGAGCGGGCCCTGCCCGCCGGCGTGATCCCAAACGGAAGCTGCCACAACGCCGCCCTCGCTAGTCACGCGCCCCATCTCCGCGAGGCCGGCAACAGGATCCGCCATGAAGTGAACGACGAGCTGCGCGAGCGCCGCGTCGAACTCCTCGTCGGCAAACGGCAGCTGCTCCGCCGGCGCACGTTCCACCCGGACACCGGGATGGCGCTCACGAGCCGCTGCGACGAACGGCTCCGAAGGATCGACGGCTGCGACGCCGTCCGATCCCAGCCGCCTGACCAGCTCCGTGGTGAGCGCGCCGGGGCCGCAGCCCACGTCGAGCACGCACTGGTCCGCGACCACGTCTGCGAGATCCGCGAACTGGGGAGCGAGCGGAACGGAGTAGCGGCCCATGAACCGGTCGTAGGAGTCGGCGGCGACCGTGAAGCTCACGCGCGCAATGTATGCAGGCGCGACTCGTTCTGCGTCTCTAGTCTCGGCTGATGCTCTTCGATCCCGATGTCCATGAACGGCTGATCGATGACAGCTGGAATCCCGACCTCGTCCGCGCGGCGATCCGGGAGATTGCCGAGGATGCGGAGGGATCGTTCGACGATGGCTGGACGACGCACCCCCTGGACATTGACGAAAAGGGCGACGAGGAGCGCCGTTTCCGGACGGTTTACGCCGGCGGCGCGGGTGTCGTTCAGGCGCTCAACTTGTTGCATCGTCGAGGGCTTGTGGAACTCCGGGGGGACTACGTCTCGTACCTCGAGCGCGTCTACGAGCCCGATTTTCCCGATGTCGATCACGAGCGGAGCCTCTGGATGGGCGAGACGGGCATTCGGCTCGCGTTGCATCGGGTTTCGCCATCGCAGGAGAACGCCGACCGGCTGGCCCAGCTGATCGCGGGGAACGCGGACGACGAGCGCCGTGAGGTGATGTGGGGCAGCCCCGGGACCATGTTTGCCGCGGCCGCCATGCACGAGCTGACGGGCGACGAGAAGTGGCTCGATCTCTGGCGCGAGAGCGCAGCGTGGCTACGCGACGACTGGGATCCGGAGACTGGCCTCTGGACGCAACGGCTTTACGGAATGGTGGAGCAGTTCATCGGACCCGCGCACGGGTTCGCGGGCTGCGTGCTCGCCTTGTCTCGCGATGCCGACGACGAGGTCCATCGGCGCGCGGCGGAGACCACCGCCCGTTACGCCGTCGAGGAGGACGGGCTCGCCAACTGGCCGCCGGTCACCTCGATGGAGAGCCTGCGCCGCAATCGCGACAGGTCGATCCGGACGCAGTGGTGTCACGGCGCGCCCGGTGTCGTCGCCTCGCTGGCTCACTTGGCGCCCGACGACGATCAGCATGGGCGTTTGCTGCGCGCCGGTGGCGAGCTCACCTGGCGAGCCGGCCCGCTGTCGAAGGGAGCAAACCTCTGTCACGGCACGGCGGGCAACGGATACGCGTTCCTCGCGCTCTTCGAGCGCACCGGCGACGAGCTATGGCTCGAGCGTGCCCGCGCCTTCGCCATGCACGCGCTCGCCCAGGTGGCACGTGCGCGCACAGAACTCGGCCGCGGTCGCCACACCCTCTGGACCGGCGATCCAGGAACAGCGCTGTACCTCGCCGACTGCCTGGCCGGCGGCGGAACCGTCCCGCTGCCGTAGCACCTGAGACATGTCACCGACTGGCCAGTCCGCTCGAGAGAACTCCCGCGCGCTGCATCCTGCCGACCGCGTCCCGCGCGACTCGACAGCGCTCAGGCTCAGTCTAGGCCTATAGCCCGTCGGTCTGCGGCAGATCGTCGGTGATCTCGAACCAAGCTGCTTTCGAGCCGACGAAGATGTGCTTTGTCGGACGGATGGTGGGAGCATCCACCAGCGACCCCATGGCGACGTGCACATAAGCGCCCTCCCGCACCACCGAGAAGAGGAAGGATCCGCACGCCCCGCAGCGCGTATCGTTGAGAGTCTCCTCCCCGAAGACGGCGATGTCGTCCAATCCCTCCGTGATCGTGAGCTTCTTCCGCTCGATGCCCGCGAACGCCTTGAAGGCCGAGCCGGTCGCCGCTCGGCATTCCGAGCAGTGACAGTTCATCGCGTACAGGAACTCGTCCGAGACCTGGTAGCGAACCGCTCCACAGCGACACTCTCCGGAGAGCAAACGCTACGAGCTCTCGGTCTCGGGAAGCTTTTCCGCGATCTCCCAGATATGCCCGTCGGGATCGGTGAAGTTGGCGGTGCGCATTCCCCACTCCCGGTTCAGCGGACCGTTCAGCAGCTCCACGCCACGCGTTGTCAGTTCTTTGTACACCGCGTCCGCATCGTCCACCCAGATCGTCAGCTGGAAGCGCGATCCGGCCTCCCGATTGGCGACAGCTCCAGGGTAGATGAGCTCGCGGGCCGCCGGAAGCGAGAGGAGATTGACGATCATGTTCTCGAAGCTGAACGCTGCGGCGTCCTCGTCTTCGTAGATCACCGAGACGTCGAAGACGTCCTGGTAGAAGGACTTCGATCGCTGTGGGTCTTCGACGAACAGAGTGATGGCACCAACACTCTTCAGCGCTGAACTCACTTCTTCACCTCTTTCCCGTCGAGATGCTTGATCGGAAATTCACTGCGGGCCGGAAGACGGCCACGACACGGCGCCGGATCGCCACCCTCCCTCGTCGTCCAGGCTCACTAGCCTGCACGACGAGTGAGTGCGTCGCCCGGCTTGGTCGTGACCGCCCCCGGCTGCGCGTCAATTCCCGATCAAGCATCTAGCCGCTCCTCCAGCCAAACCGTGGCAGTGTCGCCGGCCTCTTTGCCAGTTGCCTTGCGGATGTCCGCCTTGATCGGGAGCTTGTGCGTGCCGTCTCCCATGGCCATGAACGAGCTTCGGAAGGGATGCCCGTCGATCGACCCGCGTACCTTTACGAGCCCGCGCGTGCCGAAGAACTCGGCCGAGGCGGGCCAGACGACGTAGGTCCAGCCACCTTTGGCCGGGCTCTTCTGCAAGACCGCTGTAAACCGCTCATCGATGCGCGTCATCATGTCGGTGCGCCTCCTGTTCGTAGCGTTGTGTGATTCAGACTCCGAGCATGGGTCAGACTCATCGGTGCGGTAGGTTCCGGCCGTGCTCGGCGCCGACGGCTACTTCGACGAGCGCGTCGCCCGAAGATACGACGACGATGCG
>JACCTK010000177.1 GCA_013812465.1 Actinomycetota bacterium | reverse complement strand
GATTTTGGCGTTCCAGTGGCACCACTACACCTTCCAGCTTCCAACAGGTGCGACCGAGCTCGCGCGAAGCGATGTCTGCACGCAGGCGTTCCGGATCGGCGAGCGCGCCTGGGGAATCCAGTTTCACGCCGAGGTGACGCTCGCGATGGTGGAGATATGGACGACCGAGGATCCGGATGACGTGCCCGTAGCCAGCGAAGAGTTTCTCGCGGCGACGCGCGCCAGGATCGCCGACTGGAACGAGCAGGGGAGAGCACTCTGCGGCGCCTTCCTGCAAGCAGCGCTGACCTGATGCTCCGCGCGCCGGACGAACACCAAGTTCTCGAGAGACTCGTCGCGTGGGGAGAGGCGCTGCCGTCGGTTCGCGCCCTGATCCTCACCAGCTCGCGCGCGCGGGGCGATGGAACCGCCGACATGCTCTCGGACTACGACGTGATCGTCGGTGTCGACGACGCCGACGCTTTCGTCGCGAGCGACGCCTGGGCCTCGGGATACGGCGAGCCACTCGTGCGCTGGGGCGATCGACACGAGCCCTACGGGACGACGACCTACTTCCGCGGGGTCATCTACTCGGATCACGTGCGGGTGGACTACAGCATCTGGCCCGCCGAGCTTCTCGACCGTGTTGCGAAAGAGGCGGAGCTCTTCGAGGATCTTGACGTCGGCTATCGAGTGCTCCTGGAC
Source organism: Actinomycetota bacterium (assembly GCA_013812465.1). The sequence continues at coordinate 3,448 of JACCTK010000177.1, read as the reverse complement.
AAGGACGGGCAAACGTCCTCGTGGCAGCCGCCGACCTACCAAGCCCACATCCCAGCACGCCCCACGGAGGCGGAGTACCGCGCCCTCGTCGAGGAGTTCTGGTGGGACACGACCTACGTCGCGAAGGCCCTCTCGCGCGGTGAGATCTTCTTCGCCAAGTTCATGCTCGACTACGACGCCAAGTTCGTCGCGCTGCGTCGGTTTCTCGAGTGGCGGATCGAGCTCGATCACGACTGGTCGTTACGGCCAGGCGCATATGGGCGCGGTCTCGAGCAGCACCTGCCCGCGGATCTCTGGTCGAAGCTCGCGAGCACATACGTCGGCACCGACACCGAGGAGAACTGGATTGCGCTCTTCGTCGCCATTGCCCTCTTCCGGCGAGTCGCGACGGAGGTCGGCGCCGCGCTCGGCTACGCGTACCCCGACCGGGTGGACGAGGGCGTCACGGCGTACCTCGCTGCCGTTCGACAGCTCTCACGGCCCCGCGGGCAGTAGCGGATCGCAGGACCACTCGTGCCAGGAGCCGGCGTAGTTCCGAGCGCGGTACCCGGCGCCCTGGAGCACCTGCGCCGCGAACGCGGAGCGTTGGCCCGAGTGGCAGTACGCCACGATCTCGGTCTCTTCGGAGAGTGCGACCAGGGCTCGCACCTCTTCGGCTGAACGGCACGCGAGCAGGCGGTCGAGAGACAGATGCCGGGCGCCCGCGATATGGCCTTGCCTGGGATCGCATGGCGCGCCGGCTGCGCCCTCGAACTCCTGGGTCGTCCGCACGTCCAGCACGACCAGACCAGCTTCCCCGAGGCGCCCTCGGAGTTCTTCGAGAGCTATGTCTTCCATTGCCCGAGAAACTCCGAGAGGACGGCGTCGAACCGCTCCGGCTGCTCGAGGGTGAGCAGGTGGCCCGCGCCCTCGAAGATCTCGAGCGTGCCGCGGATCGCGCTCGCAGCGAGGTCGCGAGCCTCGTCGACCGAGACGAGCTCGTCGCTGTCTCCGACGCAGACGAGCAGCGGCCCACCGAACGAGGCGACCACTCCCGAGAGGTCGAGCCGATCCCGCATCGCCTCCTGGGCGACCGCGAGCTCTTGGGCGTCCACCTCGGTGTCGAGATCGTCGGGAACGCCCTTCTCGCGGAGCCGTGCTATCAGCTCGTTTCGATACACACGGCGCTGCATCTCGTCGGCCCTCGCCTTCGACCCGGCGAGAACCATGCCGACGACCCGCTCGGGCGCGCGGCGGGCGAGCGCGAGCGCGCAGTAGCCGCCCATCGACGCTCCGACGGCGACGAACGGCCCGTCGAGCTCCTCGAGAAGGCGCGCCGCCCAGCCGTCGATGGAGGCCTTTCGTCCGTACAAGCGTGGCGCGAACGGCGTGAAGCCGGCTTCGCGAAGCAGAGAGACCTGGCGCGCCCACATCGACTCGTCGGGCGGCCAGGCGTGAAGGAGCATGACCTTCATCTGCGCTCGATCCTGATCGCGTCCGCGACCTCCGGCGCGTCGGCGTAGCCGTGCTCGCCGCCCGCGATGCCCATCGCGCTCGCGAGCTCGACGAGAAGCTCCCTTGCAGGCGGCAAGTCCGCGGGCGTGGAGGCCGTGACGGCGATTCGTCGCACCGCCTCGGAATCGGCGCCCGTCAGCCGCGACACGACCCTCGGATTCGCTGCGAGCCCAACCACGTCTCCCGGCGGAAGCGGCCCGTAGAACTCCGGGACGGAGAGGTACTCGTCGACGATGCGTCCGCGCTCGAAGAGGATCATCCGCAGCAGCTCGTCGCGCTCCACGCCGAGGAGCAGCGTCACCGATCCCATCCGATCGGAGAGCTCGCGCGCGAGTCTGCGCAGCATGTCCGGATTTCGGTCACAGACGTCGTCATAGACCGCGATCCAGCCGTTTCTGGGCGGCGCCAAGAGCGAGCCGCGCGATCCACCGGGAAGGCGCGGCACGAACTGCCTGACGGCGACCTCGACCGCGCTCACGTTGTCGGTCTGGATGTGGATCGAGCCGAACGACGACGCTTCCTGCCGTCCGAGCCTCGCCTCGAGTTCCTCGATCGAGCCGGTCATGATCACGACCTCGTCGCGAAGGCCCCAGCGCCCATAGAGCGAGCGCGCTCCCGCGTTCGCCGCAACGACCTCGAGATCGAGCTGCTCGATTCCGCGCTCGCGAAACGCCGTGAGCACCTCCCGCATCAGCTCCGTCCCCACTCCGCTCAAGCGGTCCTGCCTGTCGACGAAGAGGTCGGTGAGCGTGCCGAAGCCTGGCGCCCGCTCCCTGGCCAGCGCGAACCCGACCGGCCTTGAGTCGTCGTCGAGCGCCACGAATGCAATCTCGGACTCGAGGATCTCGGCGATCTCCGCGAGCTCTTTCTCGGGATCGGCGGGCCCCTCATGGGTGGGTGGGGGAATCTCGTGGTCGAACTCGCGCCACAGCCTCGCTATGGCGTCGAAGTCGGCGGATGTCGCACTCCGAACGTTCACAGGCCAACCTTGGTTGGCCTGTGAACAGAGAGGAGCGTGGGGGACCGGGAGGTTCCCCACGCTCTCGAGGAGAAGGGAGCACGCGTGCCTCTCGCAAGACCGGAGTTCGCTCGCGCGAACTCCGGACGCGGAAAGACGTGGGGAAACACGGTTTCCCTCGCGAACGCGAACCCAAAGCGAGCGTTGGTCACCCGGCCATCCTCGCGGCGACGAGCAGGTGCTGGGCTGACAGGTTCTGAAACGGAGTGAAGCGGTCACCCATGGCTCGGACCTCCGGGATCGACAGCGGGCGACCGTCAGCGTAGAACGCCGACACCGCCTTGCGCACGCCGAGGTCGCCAGCGGGCCACGCGTGCGGACGCGCGAGGTGGCGTGCGAGAAACCAGTCGGCAGTCCAGCGCCCGAGCCCTGGCAGCGCCGTCAGCGCGGCGATCACGTCGTCGTCGGGAAGCGCCGCGAGCGCTTCCAGGTCGAGGTCGGAACGCGCGAGCCCGACCACGTACTCCGCTTTCGTCCGAGAGAACCCGAGTGCCGGAAACCCACGCGGATCGGCGAGGGCTACGAGCTCGCGCGCGGGAAAGTCCCAGGCATGGTCGTGCTTCACGCCGAAGCGCTGGACAAAGCGTCCGCGGATCGCCGCCGCCGCACGCAGCGAGATCTGCTGCGTCGTGATCGCGACGACGAGCGCCTCGAACGCGCGTGGGTTAAGGGTCGGCCGGAAACCGCGGAGTGTTTCCACGATCGGGCCGAGAACCGGATCGCGAAGCGCCCACGCGCGAAATGGATCGAGGTCGAACGGCAGCCCGAGCAGCTGCGACACCTCCTCCAGGATCTCCGGGCTTGCTGGCTGCACGAAGACTCCGCCCGGAGCTGCCTCTATGCGCACCTCTTGTCGGGCAATGACGCGGTAGAGGCCGCCTTCGTGCCACATGGTCGCCCCGTCCGAGCCGAAGTCACGAAAGCGAACGGTCGAGA
>JACCTK010000138.1 GCA_013812465.1 Actinomycetota bacterium | reverse complement strand
CCGGATGTCCGGTCCGCGACGGAGCTCGACGAAGCCGCTGAAGTCACCCTGCGCGCCCGCGGAGGCGATCACGGCCTCATACGGAAGCGACCCCGGAACGGTGACCGTTGCGGGGAGCACGAGACGTGCGCCCAGCGGGGTCTCTCGCCGGACCCACGCGACCTGCCAGGCGCCCGTCCCGCCGCCGGCGTCGGTGAGCGCGATCGCGCCCTCGCTCCGCCCGTTCCGGCCGAGCAGACCGAACGAGATTCCGGCGGGCGACGCGAACAGCAGCGGCCGATCGGCTCGTGCGAGCGCAACGACCCCGCCTCCCTGAAATTGCGGGGCGGCGAGGCTGTCCTCGCCGTTCGACGCGTCGGCTCCTGTCTGCACCAGCGCCGACTTGACCTGTGCGACCGTCCAGGCTGGATGCCGCTGCACGAGCAGCGCAGCCGCGCCGGCGATGTGCGGCGAGGCCATGCTCGTCCCCGAGAACGACGACCATCCGGCCGGGACGGACGAGAGGATGTCGACGCCCGGAGCGGCCACGTCCGGCTTCAGCCGGAGCGAGATCGTCGTCGGGCCGACCGAGGAGAATCCCGCGTGCGTGCCGCGCGACGTCGTTCCGTTCACCTCTACCGCGCCGACGGTGATCGCCCGCTCCGAGTTCGCGGGCGACGAGACCGAGCCGGCGCCCAGGTCGTTGAAGTCGTTTCCGGCCGCGACCGCCGAGACGACTCCGGCGGCGGCGGCGGCGTCGAGCGCCATGGCGACGACGTCGCGGCGCGGCTCGAGCTCCGGCTGGCCGATCGAGAGGTTGAGCACGTCCATCCCGTCCCGCACCGCGGCTTCGATGGCGGCCACGATCTCGGGCGCGTTTCCGTTCGGACTCAGACCCGAGTCCGTTCCGACGAGCGCCTTGTAGTTCCCTATGTGGGCGCGCGGCGCCACGCCCGACACGGTTCGACCCGATGCCTGTGTGCGAGCGTTCCCCGCAGCGATTCCGGCGACATGCGTGCCGTGCGAGGAGTTGTCGCCGTCGAAAGCGAGCCCTGCGTTCCTGTAGCGCGCTCCGGGCGGCGGGAAGGCGCGCGCGACGATCACCTTCGCGTTCGTGAATCGCTGCTGACCCCTCGGGAACCCGGCTGGCATCGTGTATCCCGCAGGGTCGAAGAACGCATGGCCCTGGTCGACTCCGGTGTCGATCACGCCGATCTTCACCCCCTGGCCGGCGGTCTCGAGACCCGCTCCCCAGAGGCCCGGCGCGCCGATCTGCTGCGGGCTCCGGTCGAGCTGCGGGACGTACTGCGCGGAGGCGAAGACGTCCCGAACTCCCGGGAGGCCGCGGAGCCGAGGCACATGAGCGCTCGGAAGGACGACGGCGAAGCCGTTCGCGACGAGCCGATACCGCCAGCGAACCCGCGCCTCCGGAAGCCGTCGCGCGAGCTCCCGCCGGAATGCGCGCTGCTCGTCCGCGATCCGGGCTTCTGTCCCGGGCGCATGTGCGAGCGCGGGAGCGGCCAGCGAGACCACGACCTCCGACCGGCTGTCCCCGTCTCCGCTCGGAGACGCCTTGCAACAGTCTGTTACAAGGTCGTTCGACGGCGTCCGCCCGACTGTGCCCAGGGCGAGGATCGCGAGGACGAGCGCGAGAGCGGAGCCGAAGCGGGTCACCGAGGATTGAGACGAGCCGAGGCTAGAATCGGTAGGCCGCGCGGATGTGGCGGAATTGGTAGACGCGCACGGTTCAGGTCCGTGTGCCCGAAAGGGCGTGGAGGTTCAAGTCCTCTCATCCGCATTAACTCGAGACAGGGGCGTCAGGAAAGAGCCGCAAGGACCTCGTCCGCGTGCGTGTCCGACTTGACGCGCCGCATCACCTTCGCGAGATTGCCGTCAGAGTCGATGATGAAGGTCGAGCGCTCGACGCCCATGTACGTCTTGCCGGCCATGCTCTTCTCGACCCAAACGCCATACGCCTCCGTGAACGGAAGCCCGTATTTCTCGCGAAACGTCGCGTGCGATGCCTCACTGTCTGGGCTCACGCCGAGAACGACCGCGCCGAATTCCTCGAACTCGCCCCAGGCCTCTCGGATCCCGCAGGCCTGCGCGGTGCAACCGGGTGTGTTGTCCTTGGGAAAGAAGTAGCTGACGACTGGTTTTCCGCGCAGTGACTCGAGAGAGACGTCTTCCCCGGAGTCGCTCGGGAGGCTGAAGGTGGGGGCTAATTGTCCTTCCTCGATCACGATTTTCTCCGCTGTAGGGTGCGCAAGATGGTAGCCGTGCATGTGATCCTGGCTGTCACGGTGCTCGTCGTCTGCATTGGGGCCGCGGCCTACGGGCTCATCGCGTACCGGCGCGGGAGTGCGGGAGTGACCGTGGCGCACGGGCTCGCGCTCGCGCAGACCGCTCTCATCGCGCAGGCGGCTGTCGGCCTGCTCCTGCTTTCCGACGGACGGCGCGCTCCGGACCGCTTGCACTATGCGTACGGGGCGTTCGCGCTAGGTGTTGCGCTCTCGCCCTGGTTCTATGCGCCCGCCGAGGGGCCGAGGAGGCTCCTCTGGTTCGCCGGGACGACGCTGCTCGCCGGGGCGCTCGCCGTGCGAGCATTCACAACGGGTTGATGAGAGAGCGTTGATGAGAAAGCTCTGGGATCGCATTCCGCCCTTGGCCCGCGGCCTCGGGATCATCGCGCTGATCGCGATCGTGGTGGTCGTGCTCTCCCTCGAGCCGGTTCTCGCGACGGTGGGCGGGCTGCTGCGGATCGCGTTCTTCTTGGCGATCGCGTTCTTCCTGTTCCTGCTCTGGCGCGAGCGGAGGGGGGACCTGGAGGCGTGGTCGGAGCGAAACCGCAAGGTATTCTACGCCGCGATCATCCTCGCGGTCGTGGCGATCGGAATGGCGATTGGTCTCGGCGTCCCCGGCCGCGACGCGTTCGCTCTCATTCTCATCCTCGCCGCGTGCGCGTATGTGGTTGTTCGAGTCTGGCGGCTCGAGCACCGCTACTGAATCGCGAGCGTAGCTAACGTTTGCGCACGTGGACCTTCACAAAGGTGCCGCTTTCGTGCTTCTGGTCACGTATTGGGCGGTGGTCACGCTGGGATCGCAGTACAGCATCGATCTACCCGGTTTTCTCGATGATGTCTGGGGCAGCGGCGCTCTCCCGGCGTTGCGGGGTTCGCTCTCGGGCTAGGCGTTGGCCTGTATGTCGGAAGGTGGTAGGCCCTCCTCTCACCGGCCCCCCGCTTCAGGTCGTCTTCTGGACGCTGGTGTGGTTCTACGCTCTACCGATCGCGTTCGGCGTTCTCGTGCGGGGGGTCTCGGCCCGAGAGGCTCTACGGGAGCTGAAACGGCGGGCTCTGGCGAAGGGTCGGCGGGCCGGGGTTGACCGGGTGCACCAGACGTAGCGTGTAGCGGTACTGGCCCGGCCCGAGCCGCCTTGGGCCGAGGTCGATCTTCGCGAGCTCGCCGACCTCGAGGCGGCCGCGCTTCACGAGCTTCGTCGAGTGGGTCGAGGTTCGCTCAACCCGCAGGACGTAGGCGCAGTCGAGATCGCACATGAGGCTGGCGCGAAAGATCCCGCGTTTGGCCGCGATTCGTGTCCCGAAGCGCAGGAGACTCGGGCGGACGGTGAGCTCGACGCCCGGGCAGCGGACGATCGAGCCGCCTGTCGTGCGATCGAGCGCTTCCGTCACGCGCGGCAGGCTGCCCTTCGCCGTGCCGTCCACATAGTGGACTCCCGACTGCCAACCGGCGCGCGCCCTTTCGTCGCGAGAGAGGAAGAGCAGCATCCCCTCGACGGTCGGCTGGCAGAAGGAGAGGGCGAGCGCCTGCTCGTAGTAGGCGGCCTGCGTCGCCTCGTCGACGGGTCGCGTCACGGCCGGCTCGTCGCCGGTGTAGAGCGCTGCCTTCCCGTCCGGGATCTGCGACTCGACCCCGAACTCTGCGTACAGGATGGGAAGCTCCGAGCCCAGCTGGGCGGTGCCGTCGAACGCCTGTCCGAGGAGCGACACGAGCTTGCCGTAGTCGGCGATCCCGATCGTCGTCGTATTGGGATGAGGGGTCGTCGGAGGCTGGCTCGAGTTGTCCGGGTACGGGTGGATGGAGAGGGCGTCCATGGCCGGCCGGTCGCGCCCGATCGCGCGGAAGGCGACTCCCAGCTCCTGGATGAACTTGGTCGGGGAGTGCGTGGGGCGCGACCCGCCCGCCCGGTCGCCACCCCGAGGCGAGAGCGCGCCGCCGTAGACCCGCACGTCAGGCGAGACGGCCTTCAGCGCGTCGTAGGTTCGGATGAGCAGCGCGAGATACGCGGCCGGCGCGGCGCTCGTCCCGTCAAGCTCGAACTGCGGCAGCCAGAACCGGTTCAGATTCGGCTCGTTCCCGACGACGACGTGACGCACGCTGGGCACCGCTCGCGCGAGAGCAGCCGCGTTCGCCGCGAAGTCGCTGCGCGCCTCGTCCGTCAGTGGAGTCGTCCGGGAGCCGGGATGCATGACCGTCACGTAGACGCGCACGCCGTTTCGGGAAGCGGCTTCGGCGACGTTCTCGAGGACAACGAGCTCCGCCTCCGAAGGTCTCGTCTGACCCGGCTGCCAGAAGCTCGTAACGCGCACCGCCCGGAAGCCCGCCACCCGGAAGAGCGCCATCCGCGCCTCCGCTTCGACGGGCGAGGAAAGCCGCACGTCGTCCTCGACAGCTCCCACGATCAGACCCGGCCCAGCCTCGGCGACAGCGGGCGCCGCAAGCGCGATAAGCGTCCCGAGGGCCGTCAGGAGGAATCGACGCATGGGGATACGCTAGCGACGGAATGCGTGAAAATCTTGAAGGAACGCTTGCCGGGCTCCCGCG
>JACCTK010000122.1 GCA_013812465.1 Actinomycetota bacterium | reverse complement strand
CGAGCAGGAAGGACACGCCGCCGAGAGCCGCATACACGGCGAACGTCACCAGGTTCGCCCCGGTGAACTGACGGGAGCGGAAGATCTCGAGCGGCAGCATGGGATTCGCGCTCCGCCGCTCCACGACAACGAAGAGCGCGAGCGCGAGGACCGCGACCACCGCAGCCGCGACCACCTCCGGCGAAGCTGCTCCACGCTCGGATGCCCGAATCAACGCGAAGGTCAAGCCGGCCAGTCCTCCGGTGACGAGAATCGATCCGAGCACGTCGAGCCTGCCCCGCTGCTCCTCGTCTCGCGTCTCGGGCACGTGCCGTCGAGACGCCCATATGACCACGATGCCGATCGGCAGGTTGAGCAGGAAGATCGCGCGCCAGCTGACAGCGTCGACGAGCCAGCCGCCGAGCAGCGGGCCGACCGCCGCTGCGATGCCCCCGAGCGCCGACCAGGCGCCGATCGCGCGAGCTCGATCCTCCTGCCGGAAGGTCGCTTCGATGATCGCCAGGCTTCCCGGGGTCAAGAGCGCGCCGCCGACTCCCTGCAGCAATCGCGCGGCGATGAGGATCTCGACAGTCGGAGAGAGGGCGCAGGCGAGCGAGGCGGCCGTGAACCAGATCACGCCCAGCTCGAAGATCCGGCGACGGCCGAACCGGTCGCCGAGCGCGCCCCCGAGCAGGATCAACGACGCCAGCGTCACCAGATAGCCGCTGACCACCCATTGCAGGCCAGCGAGATCGGCGTCGAGATCGCGCCCGATCGCCGGCAGCGAGACGTTGATCACCGTCGTCTCGAGGAGCGCGATCGCCGAGCCCAGCACCGTCACCGCCAGCACCCAGCGCCCGCGGGCGGAGGCGAGGGGGATCGGCTCGATCCCATTGCTCGACACAGGTCCCTCCTACCACACAGCCTGCGGCAGAATGCGCGCATGGCCTCGTACACGCTGAACGACGACGCCGTCGCGCACGCGAGAAAGCTGATCGACGCCAAGCAGTATGTGCTCGAAAGCAGCTGGGGCGACGTTCAGCCGAACGCCGAGGACGAGAACGCCTTCCTTGAGTCGCGCTCATGGGACGAGTACGCCCTCTGGCATCTCGGGCTCACCGAGGGCGCGACCGACGAGACCAAGGCTCGGTTCGGGTTCGTCTACGGAGATTTCCGGCGTGTGCACCGGATGGGCTTGGTCGCATGCCAGTACCGGGCTGCAGAGTGGCGGCACAAGGCGATCGAGCTTGCCGCTCACGAGCTCCTGCAACACCTCGACGAGGCGAGAGCCTGAACCACCAGTCATTTAGTGCGAGGTCCCGCGACGCATAAGGCGAGGCTTGCCTCGCCTTATGCGTCGGCGGCACTTGGAGGGCGAGGCAAGCCTCGCTCCTACGGTGCTTCGCGTGGACCTTCGAGACGGCGCCGCTAGGGCAGGAAAGGAGGCGCTTCGCCCCAGCCCCAGCGCGGGACCGGGGCATGCTCGAAGACCTCGGCGCCAGGTTGTGAGTTGCCGAGCGCCAAGCGCGTGCCCCACTCGACATAGGCGACGAAGGCGGAGCGGAACTCGGGGTCGTCCGGAAGGCCGGCGTCGTCCGCTGCAAGGCTCAGCAACGAGGCGAAGCGAAAGCGCTGCTCAGCGGTGATGCCGAGCCCGCGGTGGTGGCTCAGCATGCTGTCGTACCCACCCAGCTCCTTGGTGTACTGGGTCGGGCCGCCGAACACTTCGCTCCACCAGGCGGTGACGTGCGCGCGGTGCTCCTCGCTGACCCCGCCGGGGAAGAACGGCGCCAGCGACTCGTCGCCTTCGACGCGGTCGTAGAAGGCGTCGATCAGCTGCCGAAGCGCAGCTTCGCCTCCAGCCCATTCGTACAAGGTGGGCGGCTTATGTGCGGGGGCGGCGTCCATCGCTCGAACCGAATCTACCTCGCAGGTTGCATGGACTACGCTCATCGCCGATGAGCGCCGGACAGCCTCGGCCCGAGCCGCCGCGTATCGTTCTCGACGACCTCTATGTGCTGGATCGTCCGCGAGCCGAGGATGCAGCGGCCAACCGGCGCTTCGCTCTCGACACAGACGCAGCCCGGTTTCTTGGGTGGACGGTCGACCAGGCGCGGTCTCTGCCGGACGCCCACTACGGCGAAGTCAGCAGCCGGTTCATCCGCGGATGGGAAACCGGAGCTCCGCTTCCGACGCGACCTGGCGGCGCTGGCAGACTGACCGGCATGGCGCTCGAGCTGTACATGGTCGGAGTGATCGTCGCCGACATGGGGCGCGCGGTCGAGTTCTATCGACGCCTCGGCCTCGAGATTTCCGAAGGGAGCGAGAAGCAGGAGCACGTCGAGGTGAAGATGGGCGAGATGACGTTCTTCCTGAGCACCAGGCGCGCGAACGCGAAGTGGGATCCTGCGGCACGCGATCCGTCAGGTGGCTATCGCATCATTCTCGAGTTCTATCTGGAGACGCGCGAAGCCCTCGACGCCAAGTACGCGGAGATGGCCGACTTCGGCTACGAGCCACACTGCGCTCCCTACGACGTCACTCCCGACCTCCGCTTCGCGATGGTCGACGATCCCGACGGGAACACCATCCTTCTGTCGGCATCGACCGCGACGGACGAATGACCGAGCGGCTGGCGGCGATCGTCGATCAGCTTGCGCTGCGTCCGGACCACCGCGTTCTCGAGATCGGCTGCGGCCACGGTGTGGCCGCGACAATGGTCTGCGAGCGACTCGAGACAGGACGGCTCACCGCGGTCGACCGGTCGCCGAAGATGATCGAAGCTGCCGCGAGGCGGAACACTTCGTATGTCGACGCCGGAAAAGCCGAGTTCCTCCTCGCGAGCCTCGAGGATCTCGATCTCGGCGATCGCCGCTTCGACGTGATCTTCGCCGTTCGGGTCGGGCTCTTCCACCGCGAGCCCGAGCGGGCGCGAGCCCTTGCCGAGCCGTGGCTGGCGCCGGGCGGTCGGATACGAGCGTTCTTCGATCCACCCGCCCGACGCTGAGTCAGAGCTCCTCGGCCCCAGGTGTCGCGCGAGCACGAGCACCGCATCGCTGCAGCGGCCCACTCACCCAGCATCGCGGGCTGGAGCGAGAGCGGCGGCGCTCGTCGGCGTCGCCCGCGCCGATCGGCGCGTGGCCAGCACCGACCCGGCGAGCACCAAGACGAAGCCGATACTCATCCCGACCGTGAGCTGCTCGCCGAGGATCGCAACGCCGAGCACGGCCGCGACGGCCGGGTTCACGTAGGTGATCACCGTCGCGCGAACCGGTCCGACCTCCGCGATCAGCGCGAAGAAGAGAAGGAAGGCGACCGCGGTGCAGACGACGGCCAGCCCGACAACCGAGCCGACGACGGTCGCTCGAGGCATCTCGTCGGGAAGGCTGAACGCGGCAATCGGGATGTAGGCCACGGCCGTGACCCCGAGCGCTGCCGCGAGGACGCCGAGCGCGGGCGCCTCGCTGAGATAGCGCTGCAGGATGACGGGACCGATCGCGTAGCAGATCGCCACCAGCCCCACCGCGGCGATCGGCCCCGCGCCGCCGCCCTCCGGGCTCACCCCCACGATCGCCGCCACCCCGATCAGACCGAGGAAGAGCCCGAGCCCGCTCTGCATCCCCAGCCGCTCGCGCATTCCCGTCGTTCGAGCTATCAGAGCGCCGACCAGCGGAGTGGCGGCGAGCAGCAATCCCGTCAGCGAGCTCGAGATGCGCTGCTCGGCTACCCCGAGCAGCATCCACGGGATCGCGATCTCAATCGTCGCGAAAGCGAGCACCGGAACCCAGTAGCGAAAGACCGGCCGCAGCTCGCTCCGCGCTGCGGCGATCGGAAGCAGAAGAAGCGCGGCGATCGCCGTCCGGGCGAGGACGAGCGTCGCCGGGCTGAGATCGCTCACCGCGACCTTGATCAGGAGGTAGGGGATTCCCCAGATCACGCACATCGAGAGGAAGAGCGCCCATCCGCGCCTGCTCATGGGGGTGACCCTACGGATCGCATTGCGCGAAACGCATCCACGATTGCTTCTCACGCCGATCAGCTGACCGAATCGTCATGGCCGGAGACGGAGATACGCTGCGGGCATGGTCGCAACCGTCGTTGAGCTCTGGCGCTACCCGGTGAAGTCGCTGCTCGGCGAGGTGCTCGCAGAGGTCGAGCTGGAGGAGCGCGGCGTCGCCGGCGATCGGCTCTACGCGGTTACCGATCGGGCAGGCAAGCTCGGAAGCGGAAAGACGAGCAAGCGCTTTCGGCGGCTGGACGGGCTCTTCGAGCTGCGCGCGCGAGTCGCAGGAGAGCAGACGTTCGTAACGGTTCCGGATGGCCGCGAGCTCGCTACGGACGACCCCGAGCTCGACGCGTTCCTGAGCGACCGGTACGAGGACGAGCTGCGCATCGCGCGCGAGACCGAGGTCTCCCACCACGACGCGTATCCGCTGCATCTGCTCACGACCTCGTCGATCGAGTGGCTCGCGAAGCAACTTCCTGCTTCTCAGATCGACCGGCGCCGGTTTCGACCGAA
>JACCTK010000103.1 GCA_013812465.1 Actinomycetota bacterium | reverse complement strand
CGGTGTTGTCACAACCCCAGCACTCGAGCAACCACACGGCGCCTTCGCCGACCGTCGCGACCGACCCGCCCGCTGGGATACGAGCGATGACACGCAGGGTCTCGGGATCGACTCGTGTGACCGATCTCTGGCCGATAAGCCAGATAGAGCCAAAGCCCGCGACCGGAGCGCGCCAGCGCCCGACCCGCCGGGCGCCAGTCGCGGCGAGCGTCTTTGGATCGCGGCGCACGAGTGTGCCTGCGCACGGATTGGTTGTCCACGTCGCGTCGCGCGTGATCGCGATCCCTGGATCGCACTCGAGCCGGACAAGGGGAGGCGAGACACGGTTCGCATGCGGATCCAGACGCCGCAGGAGCCGAATCCCGGGCGGACCGGTCACCCGCCCACGCGTAGGAACGGAGACCACGAGCGCATGTTCGTGGCCAGCAGCGAGGCCAACTGCTCGACCAGGTATCCGGATCGTTGCAGTACGTTCCGTCAGTCGTGGATCGATTCGGTCCACGACATCGCGTCCGTCGTCTGCCACCCAGACAGCACCTGCGCCTACGGCGAGCTCGAACGTCGTCGCGCTGCCCGTGTCCGAAAGGACCGTCGCTTGCCCGCGCTTCGGGTGGATGCGAACGACGTGATCCTGGAGTGCCCAGACTGCTCCGTAGCCACGGGCCAGCGAGTGGACGAAGCCCCGCCCTCGGTGAACCCTCTGCAGCCGCATCGTCCTCGCATCGATTCGGATTACGGCGCCGCTCCCCGTTCCGATCCAGATCGACCCGAAAGCAGCCACGATCGACGTCGGGCCCTCCCCCTTCGCCGATCGGGCGGTGGCGTCGGCGCCCGTGGTCGCTGCGATTGCAGCGACGCTGACGATGCAGACGAAGGCTCGTGGCCACATGCCTGGAGTACGCGGAGCACAGTCGCCGAGGTCCGGGCTAGAGCCACCTACCAGGCGAGCAGTCGCTGCGGCGTCTACGACGGTGTGACGCGGTACGCGTCGAACACGGCGTCGAGGTTTCTGAGCGCCGTCAGCAAGGAGCGGAGCTCCTTCACGTCGCCCACCTCGGCGGTGTACCAGTTGCGCGCCATCCCGTCCTCGACGACGCCCCCGTAGGAGACGATGTTGGCGCCGTGCTCGGCGAAGGTGCGAGCTACGTCCTCGAGGAGCCGCGAGCGATCCCAGGCATCGACCGCAATCTGCACGAGAAAGCTTGTGGAGGCGCCGCCTTCCCACTCGACTCCCGTAAACCGCTCGGGATTCTTCTGGAGCGCCTTCACATTCGGGCAGTCCGCCCGATGAACGGTGATTCCGCGGCCGAGCGAGATGTACCCCAGCACCGGATCTCCCGGCACTGGCGTGCAGCACCGCGCGAGCCGGACGAGCACGTCCTCGACTCCCGGCACGGTGATCCCGAGCCGGTTCGAGGAGACCGCCGTCTTGGCGCGGGAAGGCTTCGTCGTGACCGCCGGCTCCGCGGCGACCTCATCCGTCTTCAGGCGCTGGATGACCTTGTTGACGATGTGTCCTGGCTGGAGCTTCCCCGCGCCGAGCGCCACGTAGAAGTCCTCGGCCTTCTTGAAACCGGTCTCCCGGATCACCTGGGCGAGCACGCTCGAGCCCTGGAGCTTTCGGTACGGGAGCTTCTGCGCCTTCAGCGCCTGGTCGAGAAGCTCGCGGCCCTTGGCCTCCGTCTCTCCGCGTGTCTCCCGCTGATACCACTGCCTGATCTTGCTGCGGGCGCGCGAGGACCGCGCGACAGCGAGCCAGTCGCGCGACGGGCCGCGGCCGGTCTTCGAGGTGAGGATCTCGACGAACTCGCCGTTCGTCAGCCGGTAGTGGAGCGGGACGATGCGGCCGTTCACCTTGGCGCCGACTGTTCGGTGACCGACATCGGTGTGAACCGCATACGCGAAGTCGATCGGCGTGGCGCCCGAAGGGAGCACTTTCACCTCGCCCTTCGGCGTGAAGACGTACACCTCGTCGGAGAAGAGATCGGTGCGAAGCGTGCGCATGTACTCGCTCGGATCCTGCTCGTCCTGCTGCGAGTCCATCAGCGACTTGACCCAGACGAGCCACTCGTCGTCCACCTTCGCGCCGCCGCGGCCGCGCTTGTACAGCCAGTGTGCGGCAACCCCGTACTCCGCCTCTTCGTGCATTTGACGCGTCCGGACTTGGATCTCCAACGGCCTGCCGTCGGGGCCGACCATCGTCGTGTGCAGGGAGCGGTAGCGGTTCATCTTCGGCATCGCGAGGAAGTCCTTGAACCGTCCGTGCATCGGTTTCCAGAGCGAATGCACGAGACCGAGCGCCGCATAGCAGTCGCGCGTCCCCTCCTCCCCGGTTCGCTCGCAGATCACGCGCAGCGCGGTCAGGTCGTGGATCTCGTTGAACTCGCGTCCGCGCTTGGCCATCTTGTCGTAGATCGAGTACAGGTGCTTCGCGCGGGCGGTGATCTCCGCGGGGATATCGGCCTTCGAGAGCTCCTCGGCGAGCAGCTCCGCCGCCTTGTCGGCCTGTCCCTCACGATCCTCGCGCTGGTCGGCGACCATCGCCTTGATCTCCGAGTACTTCCGCGGATGGAGGGTCTGGAACGCGAGGTCCTCGAGCTCCCACTTGAGCGCGTGGATCCCGAGCCGGTGAGCGAGCGGCGCATACACCTCGAGCGTTTCGCGGGCCTTCTGCGCCTGCTTCTGCTTGGTCTGGTACTCGATCGTCCGCATGTTGTGGAGGCGGTCGGCGAGCTTGATCAGGATGACGCGGACGTCCTGCGCCATCGCGACGATCATCTTGCGGTAGTTCTCGGCCTCCGCCTGCTCGCGGCTCTGGAAGCTGATCCTGGTCAGCTTCGTGACGCCTTCGACGAGTTGCGCCACCTCGGCCCCGAACTCGGCCTTGACCTCCTCCAGATCCGCGCCGGTGTCCTCGACGACGTCGTGCAGGAGCGCGGCGGCGATCGTCTGCTCGTCCAGGTGCAGCTCGGCGCAGATGCGCGCGACGCCCAAAGGGTGGTGGATGAACTCCTCGCCGGAGCGGCGTGTCTGGCCCTGGTGGCTGCGTTCAGCCAGGCTGAAAGCCCGGCGGAGAAGGTCTCTGTCGACCTCCGGGTTGTACGCCTCGACCTCGGCGATCAGCTCGTCGACGAGGTGCTCGTCATGGCGCCTGGCGTCGAGGACGGTCATGGTTTCAGTGTACTGAGCGCCTTTCGCGGGTCCGTTCGTCGCGAAGGAAGGCGTCGTCGAGTGTGGAAATCGAGGCTCTCATGGGCCCGATTCGACGCTGGCTCCGGCAACGTATCGCGCGACGCCTTGCGGTCGCGATGCGAGACGCGCTCGTGCCCTGATCAAGCATCGGAACTGGGCTCACGCAGCCTCGGGGAGCCCGACAGCCTCGCGCATGAGCAGCGCGCGAAAGGTCTCGGACTCGAGCAGCTGCCGGCGACGGCGTCCAGAGTCGAGTCCGAGGCGGAGCTCTGCGAACACGTCTCTCGCCTCCGGTGTCCACGCGCCCTCGCCCGCGCGCCACAGGTCGGCGAGCCGCTGGCGAAGCGCTTCGTAGCCTTCCGGCGTATCGAAGAGTCGGCGCACGACGAGCTGCGGAGCGACCGTCCCATTCCAGCGGTTCTCTTTCAACCGACAGGCGACGTCGAAGAGGCCGGTCGCGCGGAGCCGGTCGAGCTGGGCGCCCTGGCCGAAGGCGATCGCGCTCCCTGCGTCTCGTCCGTTCTGGCGGACGCGGAAACGCAGGTGCTTGCCCTCGCCCACCGTCGCCGGCTCGAACGGCCGGGCTGCGGGCACGAGCAGGGTGACGTCGGGGTTTCCGAGCCCGAATGGCGCCAGCCGGTCGAGCTCGTAGGCGAGCGGGAGCGTGAGCTCCTCCGCCGAGACGACCGCGTCGACGTTCGTCACCGGAAACAGGTCCTCGTCGGCGAGGTTGGCATCCGCGTGCGAGGCAAACGCCTCGGCGAACGCCTCGAGGCTCGCCTCCTCGATCGAGAGACCCGCCGCCGCTCGGTGACCGCCGAATCGCTCCAGGTGCGACGAGCAGGCAGCCAGGGCGCCGTGCAGGTCGAAGCGCGATACCGACCGGCCGGAGCCCTTCCAGCCGTCCTGGGATCCGGCGATGAGAACGACGGGACGGCCGAACCTC
Organism: Actinomycetota bacterium; assembly: GCA_013812465.1. Next base: position 2,740 of record JACCTK010000103.1, on the reverse strand, counting down.
TCGACGAGACGCGACGCCACGATGCCGATGACGCCCTCGTGCCAGTCCTCACTCCAGAGGACGTAGCCTCGCCGTCTGCGCTTCGACTCCGGGAGCGCATCGACGAGGCCGGCAGCCTCCCGGAGGATCCGGTCTTCGACTGCCTGACGGTCGCGATTGAGGTCCTCCAGATCGGAGGCGAGCTCCTTGGCTACGTCTGCGTCCGCGGTGAGGATCAGCTCGAGCGCGGCATCCGGCCGGCCTAGTCGTCCTGCTGCATTGATCCGCGGAGCGAGCCGGAAACCGACTGCGTTCGCGTCGACGGCAGCCGGATCGACGCGCGCGATCTTCATCAGCGCCCGCAAGCCCGGCCGGCGCGTGCACGCGAGCGCTAGGAGCCCAGCGGATGCGAGCGCCCGATTCTCGTCGACGAGCGGGACGACGTCCGCGATCGTCGCCAGAGCGACGAGGTCGAGATGCCGCCTCAGCGCCGGATGCTCGGGTCCGAGGAGCGCCTCTCCGAGCTTGTGCACGACCCCGGTTCCGCAGAGCTCGGGAAAGGGATACGAGGATGGGCGGGTCGCGACGACGGGGCAATCGGGGAGCGCGTCGCCCGGCCTGTGGTGGTCGGTGACCACGACCTCCAGCCCGAGCGCCTTGGCCTCCGCAACCTCGTCGACGGCGGTGATCCCGCAGTCGACTGTCATCACCAGCCCGACTCCCTCCTCGGCGAGCTTGGCGAGCGTCGCCCGAGAGACGCCGTACCCTTCCTCGAAGCGGCTGGGAAGATGCCAGACGACATCGGCGTCGAGCTCGCGTAGATACAGGACGGCGAGAGCGGTCGCGCAGATCCCGTCGACGTCGTAGTCCCCGTGCACACAGATGCGCGTGCCTGCGTCGATGGCGGCTCGGATGCGCTCGATGGCAAGCGCCATGTCACCGAGCAGGAATGGGTCGTGCCCGGGAAGCTCGGCCTCGAGAAAGCGCCGCGCGCTCTCAGGATCGTCGTAGCCGCGCCGCGCGAGCGCCGCCGCGGTCACCTCGCTCAGCCCGAGCTCTCGCGAAAGCGTCGAGACTGCGGCAGGGTCGAGAGGCTTGATCTTCCAGACACCCGTCACCACGTTGACGGTACGGACACCGCCGGACGGCTCCGCTATGCGCCCTCGCTGCTGCTGCTAGAGACCGCCTTGCGAGGCGCGATCTACACGCTGGCTGGATAGCCGATCTCGTGTAAGTCGCTGGCCAGCTTCGCGAGCGAAAGCTCCGGATTGAGATGCGAGAGAACCCCGCGCGAAGTGGCTCATGACGGTAGACGTGGCTGATAGCGGCAAGGTCGATCTCCCTCTCCCAGCACTCGAGTGCGTACTCGCGATACGTCATCGGCTGTCCGTCGAGCTGCTCGAACAGCCAGTCGGCTCCATCTGGATCGGCTTCGGAGCCAGGCAGGGTCACCGCGCCGCGTCTCCACTCGACATCGGCTGCGTGCCGCCAGAGACACGCCGTCACGCGAGGAACCAGCCCGTCGCTGAAAGCCGGCTCCCTGACAAACGAAGCGAACTCGACCGGAACCTCGTCGACGACTCCCGGCCAGACGGCTGGTGGGGACTGCGCGTAGGGACTCATGGGCGATTCATGGTCGAATCCCCGTGCATACGCGCCTACCGGGGCGAAGACGATCGAGTACTCATCACCCGAGCCACTTCGCATGGAGGCCATCTGCTCGTCTGCCGCCCAGTGCGCGTCGAATGAGAAATATCGGTACTCCCACTTCGGACTGAGAATCGCATCGAGCGTCGCAAGCGACTGCGACCAACGTCGCACGGCCTCGATCTCAGGCAACCGCGCAGCGAGAGTCGTGACAGGCACAACCGAGTCGGAATCAGGACGCACCGCGTCGCCGATGGAGCGCGTCGACCACGATCTTGACCCAGAGCAGGACAAGACCGATGGTCACGCCGACGACGACCATCGCGATCGGGGTGACGTATGCCATCTGCTCGAGCGTGTACTTCGTGACCGCTGCGCCGACCAGCCAAACGAGGAGTACGACGACGGCCATGACAACCCAGAGACGCTTGTCCTTCACATCCAGCAGCCTAGATGTGCAACAGACCCCGGCCGCGAAGCGGACGGCTTTAGGGATTTTGAGCGACCGGAATCCGCGCGAGCGGATTCCGGTCTTGCGCCGAGTAGCAGCCTAGATACGCTGATCGCAGTGCTCGCAGCCAACTATCGCTCCGGCGACGACTTCGTGGTCGAGTTTCTCGGCCATCGCTTCGAGTTCAGCTCCGACGACTTCGCGGAGCGTGTCACGGCAGCCGCAGTGCGGCTCGAGCTCGTCGCCTCGAACGACCTGGACGCGGAGGAGGCGGGAGATCTCGTCGAACTCGTCGCCGACGGACGGATCGCGGATCCGCGCAGCGGGCTCGGGCTCTACCTCGTCCGGCACTGGGAGCACGTGTCGCTCGTGAAGCAGGAGTCGCTCGTGTACTGGCTCCGCAAGCTCGTCTTCCGAGGCGCCTGGCTCGACCACCGGGTCAAGGAAGGTTTGCTGGACGTGTCCTGGGAGGACAACACGGGCGATTTCGGCTATGCGGAGCCGAAGGGTGGGCGGACACTGCTCGAGCTTGCTCCCGTTCCGTCGTGGCGTGAGCTCCAGTACCGCGGCTGAAACGCAGGGCGGGCGACTCCCCGTCAGCACAGTGTAGGAGCGAGGCTCGCCTCGCCCTCGTGCGCCGTTGGAGCATGGAGGGGGCGAGGC
>JACCTK010000091.1 GCA_013812465.1 Actinomycetota bacterium | reverse complement strand
TGGCAATGCTTCGAGTCGAGCCGGCGCGCAACGGGCAGCGGAAGCGAATCAGGCTTGCGGCTGACTACCAGATTGGGACGGTCTCGGTGCCGGCGTTGTCCGTCAGGCGAGCACCTCGCGCGTCTTCTGGTGGGCCAGGATCTTGCGCTTGACGCGTTGGAGGGCGTTGTCGATCGTCTTCGTGTCGCAGCCCAGGTCCTCGGCCATCTCGTCGTAGGAGTTGCCCTCGAGGTAGAGCCGGAGCGCCTCGGACTCGAGTTGCGAAAGGCCGGAGCCGAGGCAGAAGACGAGGCTCTCGAGCTCCTCTGTCGAGATGACGCAGACGGAGGGATCGTTGACGGTCGGCCCGGGGAGCGCGTCCCCGAGCGTGCAGTCGCCGTCCGACTCCTGGCCGGCGGGCGTGTGGCTGAACGACACGTACGTGTTGAGAGGCGAGTGCTTGAAGCGGGTCGCCGTCTTGATCGCGGTGATGATCTGCCGCGTCACGCAAAGCTCGGCGAAGCTCCGGAACGACGTCTGCATGTCCGGGCGGAAGTCGCGGACCGCCTTGTAGAGACCGATCATTCCCTCTTGCACGAGATCGTCCGCGTCCCCGCCGGCGAGGAAGTACGAGCTCGCCTTCAGACGGACGAACCCCGTGTACTTGCGCATCAGACCGTCGAGCGCCTCCGTGCTGCCGTTGCGAGCGCGGAGCACTAGCTGCAGGTCCTCAAGCTCTCGTTGAACCTTCTGTGCGGTCTTTGGTGCGGTTGCTGTATGAGCCGCCATCGCGTACCCCCGGTGTCTGCGCCGTGGTTGGGCGATTCTCTGCCGAAGTTCTAAATGAGCCTTTGGGCAAAGTCTCACCTTGAAGTTGAGAGAGAAGCTAGCATCATTCAGCACGCGATACAAGACCTTTGCGAAACTTGCAGGTTGCTAAGAACACATGTTCGTGCTCCTTGCAGCTATGGAGAACACGTCACGAGCATCTTCTCCAAGCTCGGCCTCCCCCCGCGAGCACGGACGCTCACCGCCGCGTCCTCGCCGTTGCTCGCCGCAGTGCGCGCACGGTAGCGCCGAGCACGAGCGCGGACCGCCGGTCGATTCAGTCTGCAACAGTCCGGCGCGTCGGGCACTCTATGAAGAGCGCCCGGGGTCGTCGCGCCGCAGTGACGACCCCGGGCGCGGTTACGTCTTTCCGCCCCGGCGGAGGCGTTCGAGCCTTTCGCGCGTCTCCTGGTCGAGCCGCTCGCCGACACGGCTTCCCGCCCCGCGCTGTTCCTGCTCGCGATGCCGCGCCGGTCGCAGATCGGCGATGAAGAGCCGGGACGTCAGCTTGCGCACCTCTTGGCCGGACACCCTCCGCACCGCATCGTCCGACGACACGATGCAGACGAGCTCCTTGCCCCGGTTCTCGGCGGCGAGTCGCTCGAGCAGATCATCGGCATGGGCCGCGTAACGGACGGCAAGCGGGCCGATCTGACGCTCCTCGCCCGTTCCGTCGAACACGACGACTCCACGCACCCCGCGCGCCGCGACGAAGCTGGCCAGCGTGTCGACGAGATCGCCGGGATCCGAGAACTCGCCCGCGTGGAGCACGTTGTAGCCGTCGAAGAGATACAGGGTCGGATCGGCCATCAGCGACTAGCAGGCGGCCACGGCCGACGTGCAAGGGAATGCCTTGTGACACTGTGTCACAAGGTCGCTTGCATCCCTCGTTGCCGGCGCGCCTCGTACAGGAGGAGCGCCGCTGCGACGCTGACATTGAGCGAGCCGACGCGACCTGCCAGCGGGATGGAGACGACCGCATCGCACGTCCGGCGAACCAGCGGGCGAACACCCTTGCCCTCGGCGCCGAGGACGAGCGCGATCCCGCCTACCAGATCCGCGTCCCACATCGAGAGTGAGCCTTCCGGGTCGGCGGCGTAGGTCCACAGGTCAGGCCCTTTGATCTCCGCAAGATAGCGCGCGAGATTCAGCACGACCGCGACGGGTAGATGCTCGATCGCGCCCGCCGAGGACCGGCAAACCGCGGGCGTGACACGCGCGGAGCCGTGCGCCGGAAGGATGACTCCCGTCGCCCCGGCGCCCTCGGCGCTGCGGATGACCGCGCCAAGGTTGTGCGGGTCGGTCACCTGGTCGAGGCAGACGAGAAGCGGCCGGTCGGTCGCGGCAAGCTCGTGGGCGTCCGCATAGCGAAACGGCTCGCACCAGGCGACCACCCCCTGATGGTCTCGGGTGCCGGCCGCCTCGCTGAGTACCCGCTCGGGTTTGGTCTGTACGCGCGGGCCGGAGTCGAGCCAGGGAATCTGCGCGGCCGCCCGCTCGGTCGCCCAGATCTCGAGCAGCTCACGCGGGCCGCGCAGGAGCTCCCGAACCGGGCGCCGCCCGTAGACGAGATCGCGCGTCACCGGACCCGGACGAGCCGGTAGCCACCCGCCTCGTCTCGCACCTCCCAGCCTGCTCC
>JACCTK010000090.1 GCA_013812465.1 Actinomycetota bacterium | reverse complement strand
CGGTGAGCGTCGCGCGCTCGGTCGCCCGTCCTTCCCGCTTGAAGAAGCCGCCCGGAATCTTGCCGGCGGCGTACATCCGCTCCTCGACGTCGACCGTCAGCGGGAAGAAGTCCGCGTCGGGCCGCGCATCCAGCCGTCCGACGGCCGTCGCGAGGATCATCGTGTCGCCGGAGCGGACGACGACTGCGCCGTCGGCCTGCTTGGCGAGCTTGCCCGTTTCGAAGACGATCTCCTGACCGCCCACGTCGACGGAAACCGTGGCGATCTGCCCGGTAGTCGTGCTCATGTGGTGTATCCCTTCACCTATTCCTTCGTTTCTGGAAGGTGGAGGTTTGAGTCAGCCCCGCCGTGTTTCCTGCTCTGGCCGGGACTCGCTCAAACTTCCACCTTCCCTCGACAGAAGCCCTACCGTCTCAGGCCGAGCTCCTTGATGAGGGCTCGGTAGCCCTCGATGTCCTTTCGCTGCATGTAGTCGAGGAAGCGGCGGCGGCGACCGACGAGCTTGAGGAGGCCCCGGCGGGAGTAGTGATCCTTCGGGTGCGTCCGGAGGTGCTCGGTCAGATCGTTGATCCTCCGCGTCAGCATTGCGATCTGTACCTGCGGGGACCCTGTGTCGGTCGGGCCCGAGCCGTGCTTCTCGATTACTTCCAGCTTGACTTCCTTGGTGAGGCTCATGGTGCTCCTCTCGTAGATGACTCCGCATTCCCCGCCCCGCGTGAAGGAAGAACACGCCGGAGCCGCGATTGCGGTCTCGGGGAAGGCTAGCAGCCGCGGAAATCGCCTTGTGGCACTGTGTCACTTGGCAGGATGGGCGAATGAGGGCAGGAGTTGCCGCAGGTCATCCCGCCACCGCGGAGGTCGGGGCCGAGATCCTGACCGAGGGCGGAACGGCCGCGGATGCGGTCGTGGCCATGTGTCTCGCCTCCTGCGTCGGGGAAACGGTATACAGCGGTCTCCTGGCCGGGTGCCACGCGATCGTCTTCGACGGCTCCCGCGTCCTGAACCTGGACGGGTTCGCAGGCGTGCCGTCCGGCGAGGGTGAGCTGACTGAGATCCCGGTCGGGTTCGGCGACGAGATTGTCGTGTACTCGATCGGCCCGGCTTCCTGCGCGGTTCCAGGGCTGCCCGCGGCGCTGGGCGAGCTCTGGGAGAGACAGGGTCGGCTTCCCTGGCGACGGCTGGTCGAGCCCGCTCTCGAGCTTGCGCGCGATGGAGTTCCGCTCCCCGAGATGCACGAGCGATCGCTGGTCATGCTGGGGGACGTCTTCTCGCTCGAGCGCGGACGGGATCTCTTCGTGCGGGAGGGTCGCATGCTGCAGACAGGCGAGCTCCTGGTGCAGCCGGGGCTCGCCCAGACGCTCGAGGCGTTGAGCGAGGAGGGAGCGGCGAGTGTCTATCGCGGGTCGCTTGCCGAGGCTCTTCTGCGCGTCGACGGCGTGGTTTTCAGCGCAGACGATCTTCGTGACTATCGGGCGCGCTGGGCGGAGCCAATGCTTGTCGGCTTCCACGAGCATCGGGTCGCGACGCGTGGCGGGCTATCCGGGGTGCCAGAGCTCTTGCCTGGATTCCCGCGGCTCGCTGGGATCTCCCCGACCGAGCGTGTGCTCGAGCTCGTTGCCGCCCTCGAGAGCTCAGAAACGGGTGGCGAGCACACGACGAACATGGTCGCCGTGGATCGCGAGGGTCGCGCCTGCGTCCTCACCCACTCGCTCGGCGTCGGCGCCGGAGTTTGGCTGCCGGACTTCGACCTGCAGCTGAACAACCTGCTCGGCGAGACGGACATCGCATTCGGTGAGCCGAGGCCGGGAGATCACCTGCAGAGCCGCATGGCCCCCAGCCTCGCCTTCGACGATCAGGGCTTGGCGCTGGCGATCGGCGCGGCTGGAGCCACCCGCCTAAAGATGGCGCTCTCGACGGTCCTCTCGGGGATTCTCGACGAAGGGCTCGCGCCCGAGGACGCCGTGGCGCGCCCGCGCGTTCATCCCATGCCGACTTTCGTGGATGTCGAGCCGGGAGTCGACGAGATGGCGCTCGAAGCGCTCGAGGCGCAGGGACGAACGGTGCGGCGCTGGGAACACCTCCACCACTACTTCGGAGGCGTCAGCTGCGTCGGACGAACGGGAGCGGCCGGCGACCCCAGACGCAGTGGCGCAGCCGTCTTATCGTA
>JACCTK010000070.1 GCA_013812465.1 Actinomycetota bacterium | reverse complement strand
CGGTAAAGACTCGCTCCGAGAAGCATGGCGGGCGGCGATCGGCGGTATCGTCCTCGTCGCGTTCTTCCTGCTCTTGTTCTACCGTTTCCTGGGGCTCGTCGCCGTGACCGGTCTGATCGTCTACGCCGCCTTCCTGTACGCGACGATCCTCCTGTTCAACGTCACCCTGACGTTGCCGGGCTTCGCAGGCCTCGTGCTGACGTTCGGCGTCGCGGCGGACGCGAACATCGTCATCTTCGAACGGATCAAGGAAGAAGTGCGCGCCGGGAGATCCGTGCGCGCTGCGATCTCGCTGGGGTACAAGAAGGGCTTCGCGACGATCGTCGACGCCAACGTCGTCACCGCGATCACGGCGATGGTGCTCTTCGCGGTGGCGACGGCGAGCGTGCGCGGTTTCGCGCTCATGCTTCTGATCGGCACCGTGCTCTCGATGCTGACGGCGGTGCTGGCGACGCGCGCGATCCTCGCTCTCCTGGCCGGTTTCGGATGGATCGACAACCCGCGGTTGATGGGCGCAACGGGCGGGGGAATTCCGCGCTGGTTGCGCGCCGACTACATCGGGAGGCGGCGGATCTGGTTCGCGTTCTCCGGGTTCGTCGTCGCAGTCTCGATCCTCGCGATTCTGATCCAGGGCCTCAACCTCGGGATCGACTTCCGGGGCGGCACGCAGGTCACATTCCGCACCCCCGTTGCGACCTCTCTCGAGGAGGTGCGCGGCCAGGCCGCGCAGATCGGACAAGAAGGAGCAGTGATCCAGGGGCGGGGGACGTCCGTGGACGGCCAGTACACGAGCTTCCAGATACGTAGCGAGTCACTCACGATCAGCGAGCAGAATGTGCTCCAGCAGGAGCTGTCGAGGTCGCTTCAGGCGACCGCTTTCGGCGCCAAGAACGTCTCGGAGAGCTTCGGCCGCCAGATCGCGAACTCGGCTCTCGTCGCGATCATCGTGAGCCTCCTCCTGATCGTGGTCTACATTTCGGTCCGCTTCCAATGGAAGTATTCGATCGGCGTCCTGGTAGCGCTCGCGCACGATGTCGTGATCACGGTGGGTGTGTACGCCCTGACTGGGCGGGAGGTTTCCACCGCGACCGTGGCCGCGGTCCTCACGGTGCTCGGGTACTCCATCTACGACACGATCATCATCTTCGACCGGATCCGCGAGAACGTGCCGCTCATGCGACGCGCGTCGTTTCGCGTGATCGGAAACGTCTCCCTCTGGGAGGTGCTTCCGCGGTCACTGGCCACGACCTTCATCACGCTGCTCCCGGTTGCGGCCCTCTATTTCTTCGGCGGAGACACGCTCAAGGACTTCGCCTTCGCCCTGCTCGTGGGTATCGGCTTCGGCTCGTACAGCTCGATCTTCCTGGCCGCTCCGCTAGTCGCCTTTTTCAAGGAGCGCGAGCCCGAGTTCGCGCGCCGCCGCGACGATCTCGGCGCACTCGAGGGAGTCGAGTCGGTGGGCGGAATGCTGCTCGACGAGCCGGGCGACGAGGATGTCGACGAGGACAGCGGGACAGACGGCAGGCCGGACGAGGTCTCGCGTGCCCCCGCTCCGGTACTGCCTCCGACTGCGGGTCTTGGCGATGCCGGCGCGAAGGCGAAGCGGGAGCGCCGGAGGCAGCGCCGCGCGTCGAGGCCACATGGCAGAGCGCGGTGATATTGGCGCACGGCCGGAATCCACTAGCGTGGATTCCGGCCACGCAAGACCCCTAAAGCCGTCCGCTTCGCGGCTGGAGCCGGCCAGGGGCGCGCTCGAGACACTCGCGCTCGCCGGGATCGGCGTCTTCGCGCTGGGAGCAGACCGGGTGGACGATCTCGCGGAAGAGCTCGCTCGACGTCTTGGAATCGACCCGGACGAGACCCGCGCCGTCCTCGTCGACGTCCTCGAGAGCTGGCGCCGCGAGCTCGAGCGGCTGGGTGAATCCTCCGGCTCTGTGGGCTCCCGCCTCGGCGCGGAGCTCGGCATCGCCTCGCGTCACGCGGTCACCGAGCTCGAACTTCGCGTGGCTCAGCTCGAGCACCGGTTGCGGCTGCTCGAGAGCCCTAGCGCCGACCGATCTCAACGACGTACTCCTTAGCGGGTACTGCCGCCGCGAAGCGGCGGCCTTTAGGGATTTACGTGCGATTGGAATCCGCGCTAGCGGATTCCAATCTTGCGCCAGGAAATAGCCGAGGCGGGCCTCACCCTACAATCGGCCCATGGCAACCCAGCAGGCACGGCCGCCGCGCAATCTCGGACGGCTGTCGGAGATCGCGCAGGTGGCCGCGCGACACGGCTTCGGCTACGTCCTGCGTCGTAATCGGCTCGGCGATCTCCTGTCAGGCGACAACGGGCGCAACGATGAGTTGGCCGCCTCCGAGCGAGGCCGTCGCCTGCGGGAGATGCTCGACGAGCTGGGCCCGACCTTCGTCAAGTTCGGCCAGCTCCTGTCAACCCGTCCCGATGTGGTCCCGCCCGACATCGTCGTCGAGCTCCGCGGGCTGCAGGATCAAGTTACTCCGTTCTCCTTCGAGCAGGCGCGCGCGGTCCTGGAGGCCGAGCTCGGCCTCACCGTGGAGCAGGCCTTCCTCGAGTTCGACGAGGTGCCGCTCGCCTCGGCCTCGATCGGACAGGTGCACCGGGCACTGCTCCCGAACGGTCAGGAGGTCGCGGTCAAGATCCAGCGGCCGGAGGCCGCGCGGCAGGTGGAGGCCGATCTCGGCCTCCTGTATCAGGCGGCGAAGCTTCTCCGCGAGCGCGTGCGGGCGCTCGAGTTCATCGACCCGAGGGAGCTCGTGGACGAGTTCGCTCACTCGATCCGGCTCGAGCTCGACTACGGGCACGAGGCCCGGAACGCCGACGCCTTCCACCGCAACTTCGCGCATACGCCGGAGGTCGTCGTCCCGGCCGTGATCCGTCAGTACTCGACGGGGCGCGTGCTCACGCTCGAGTTCCTGCGGGGCACGAAGGTCTCCGATCTCGATCTCCCGAACATGCGGCCCGACGAGCGGCGCGACGTCGCGTACCGGATGGCGGACACGTGGATGACGATGGTCTTCCGGCACGGGTTCTTCCATTCCGACCCGCATCCCGCGAACATCTTCATCCTCGACTCCGGCGAGCTCGGCCTCGTCGACTTCGGACAAGCGGGGAAGCTCACGGACGACGACATGGCGAAGCTCACGCGGCTCTTCGTCGACGCCGCCACCGAGAACATCGACGCGATCCCGCGCCGGATGAGAGAGCTCGGGGTGCGCTACGCGCCAGAGCGCGAGCAGGAGTTCCGTGCAGAGCTGCGCGTGCTCTTCGACCGCTACTACGGGACGCGGCTCTCGGACATCGATCCGCTGCAGGTGATCCGAGAGGCGTTCCAGCTCATCTACTCGCTGAACCTGCGTCTGCCATCGCGCTTCGTGCTGCTGGACAAGGCGATCGCCACTCTTGCCTCCGTCGGCACCGAGGTCTATCCCGACTTCAACGTCTTCGAGGTCGCGAAGCCGTACGCGCGCGGCCTGCTCGCCGACCGCTACCAACCGCGGATCGTCGCGCAACGGGCGAGGACGGAGGCACTCGCGCTCGGTTCGATCGCGCGTGAGCTGCCGTACCAGGTCAGCGACGTCCTCGAGCGCATGCGCGAGGGGACCTTCCAGATTCGCTTCGACAATCCCGGCCTCGATGAGCTCGACGCCCACATCGACCAGGCGTCGAACCGTCTCTCGGTCGCCCTGATCGTGCTGGGCGGCCTCGTCGGCTCGTCGATCATCGGCGTCTTTGGACAGGAGGGCCCTCAGATCATGGGGCTGCACGTGCTGTCCTTCGTCGGCTTCGTGCTCTCCGGAGTCTTCGGGCTGTGGGTCATCTGGGGCGTGTTGCGGCACGGGCGGCTCTAGCCGCCACGTCCCGCAGGGACGGCTGAGGAAGGGTTGTCACACTTACGCCGCAAAGGACATCTGGCGCCGGGCAGACAACCCGGCTAGCTTCGTCGGCATGCCGAGTGCCGTTCTTGTCGCCGAGCCCGAGCTGGCGACCCGCGAATACCTCGGTCGCCACTTGCGCGACGACGGCTTCGACGTTCTCGGCGCCGCGCGGCGAAGCGAGGCGTTGGAGCTCGCGGAGCGCATTCGGCCGGATGTCGTGCTCCTCGCAGAGCTCGAGCTCTGCCTTCGGCTTCGGCGTGGCGAGCCAGGGAGGACCTGGGATCGGAACGTCCCCGTGATTCTGCTCGCCCCTTCGTCCGATCCGGTGGAGCGGGTGCGGGCTCTCGACCGTGGCGCCGACGACGTGATGGGTCGCCCGTTCGCCTACGAGGAGCTGTTGGCGCGGATCCGTGCGCTCTTGCGCCGCAGCACCACCTCGT
>JACCTK010000062.1 GCA_013812465.1 Actinomycetota bacterium | reverse complement strand
GCGCGGCGGCCGCTGGGACGTTGATGTGCCTGTCGACCGTCGCGACCGCGACTCCGAGCGATGTCGCAGCTGCCGCTCCGGACGGTCCGCGATGGCTCCAGATCTATGTGTTCCGCGACCGTGAAGTAAGCGACGACGTGATCGCCCAAGCGTTGGACTCCGGCTTCTCGGCGCTCGTCCTCACCGCCGACCTGCCTGTTTACGGCATCCGGCACCGCGAGGCTCGGCTCGGGTTCGCGGCCCCCGAGGGGAACGTCCCGGCCATCGTCGCCGCTCGGGCTCGCGGGGGAGAAGCGGATGGGCATCACGCTCTCGGCCTGCTCGAGCCGGGGCTGCAATGGGACTATGTGACGGAGCTCCGCGAGCGGTGGAACGTTCCGATAGTCGTGAAAGGTCTGGTCACAGCCGAGGATGCGCTCCTAGCGTGCCAGCGCGGCGCGTCCGCGGTGGTCGTCTCGAACCACGGCGGGCGGCAGCTCGATGGAGTCATCGCTTCGCTCGACGCGCTTCCGGAGGTGGTCGAGGCCGTCGGCGACCGTGCAGAGGTCTACGTCGATGGGGGCGTTCGCCGAGGATCGGACGTCGTCATGGCGCTCGCACTCGGCGCGCGGGCGGTCCTCGTCGGGCGGCCGGCGATGTACGGACTCGCCTTCGGGGGTGCGAAGGGCGTGCAGCAGGTGCTCGAGATCTTGCGCGACGAGGTCGAGAACGCACTAGCGCTGCTCGGCTGCCGTTCTCCGGCCGAGGTCACGCGCGCCCACGTGACGCAGGCCTGAGCGCCGTGGGGATCGCCGAGCTCACCCGCAATGCCGTGCACGTCCTGCCCGAGGGGGCTCTCGAGGCGAAGCTCGCGCTCGGGCGTCCGTTGCGGGTGAAGCTCGGCATCGACGTCACCTCGCCCGACATCCACGTCGGTCGCGGGATCCCGCTTCAAAGGATGCGGGCGTTCCAGGACGAGGGTCACGTGGGCGTCCTCATCGTCGGCGACTACACGACGCGCATCGGCGACCCATCGGGGCGCTCCATCGAGCGACCGGTCCTCTCAGACGAGGAGATCGACCGCAATGCCAAGACCTACGTCGACCAGGCGTACCAGATCGTCGTTCCCGAGCAGACCGAGGTGCGCTTCAACAGTGAATGGCTTGCCGGCCTGAGCTTTGCGGACGTGATCCAGCTCACCCGGATGATGACCGTCGCGCAGATGCTCGAGCGCGACGACTTCAAGGGCCGGTACCGCAATGGTCAGCCGATCTCGGTCTCCGAGTTCCTCTACCCCCTCATGCAGGCCTACGACTCGGTTGCCGTGGAGGCCGACGTCGAGCTCGGGGGGACCGACCAGCTCTACAACCTGCTCGCGGGTCGCGAGGTGATGTCGGCCTACGGGCTCGAGCCACAGGTCGCTCTCACGATGCCGCTGCTCGTGTCCTGGGACGGCGAGAAGATGAGCTCGTCCCTCGGGAACAACATTCCGCTCGCCGCTCCCGGCGACGAGCAGTTCGGCAGGACGATGCGGATCTCGGACGAGCTCCTCCCGAGCTGGTACGAGCTCGTGCTGCAGGAGAAGCTTCCCGAAGGCGCAGAGCCACTTCAGGCAAAGCTCGCGCTCGCGCGCCGAATCGTCGCCCGCTCGCACGGGGAGGCCGCAGCGTCTTCGGCTGAGGAGCACTTCACGCGGGTCGTCCGGGAGGGAAACGCGCCCAGGGACGTGCCGGAGGAGGCTCTCCCGCCAGGCGATCCCCTCCATCTCCCAGCCGTCCTGGCGGTGCAATTCGGGCTCTCGACGAGCGACGCGCGCCGACTCATCGCGCAGGGAGGGGTAAAAGTGGACGGCCGGCCGGTCAACGATCTCGACCTTCCTCGCGACGCGCTTGCAGGAGCGCTCGTGCAGGCCGGAAAGCGCCGTTTCGTCCGCTTCACGGGCTGATCGGAGCCCTCGTCCGGGAGGCGTCCACGCCGGGGAAGTGTGCTACCATCCTCCGGTCGCCCGAGAGGGTGGCGGCAAGAATCCTGTCACTCGACGAACTGGAGCGCCTTCGAGCGAACCCATACGACCAGTGTGGTTCCGCCCCAAGGCCTCTGCGAGTCAGAGGTTTTTTGTTGTCGCCAGCAAAGCGGCTCGGTCTTTGAAAACTCAACAGCGTAACGTCGAGACCTCTCGTCGGTTGCCTCCGTTTCTCGGAGACAAGCCCGGCGTGAGGCAATAGATCCCGTTTACCCCTTTGGGGAAAACGAAATCGAGCATCAGGCTCGAAATGAAGACTGTCCTCTGATTCATGAGAGGACGCATAGTCTCTTCACGGAGAGTTTGATCCTGGCTCAGGACGAACGCTGGCGGCGCGCTTAACACATGCAAGTCGAGCGAGAACCGGGACTTCGGTCCCGGGGACAGCGGCGAACGGGTGAGTAACA
>JACCTK010000384.1 GCA_013812465.1 Actinomycetota bacterium | reverse complement strand
TATGACGCCCGCGCCGTCACCCCCGGCGGGGTCGACACCTGGCGGGAGTCCGGCAAGCCCACGGTCGAGTTCCGTCGCTGCGGTAGTTGAAATCGTCACGAGGGTCTGCCCCCGGACATGTCGGTCTCGGACCTGGCGTCCGTGCCAATGGCGCCAAGAAAAGGCGCCAAGAGCGCGCCGACTTATCCACACATGAACGCCCGCCTGTCGCGACACGCCAGCGCGAGTCAGGCAGGTGGGCCGAGGCGCTCGACCGTGTAGCCGGCCCCGCGAAGGGTCGCGAGGATCTCCTCGCAGTGCGCCTCGTCGCGCGTGGACACGACGAGCTCGACCTCGGTTTGCAGAGCCGTTCTCGTGGTTCCCTCCCTGTGGTGGTCGACCGAGACGAGGTTGCCGCGCTCTTGCGCGACGAGGCCGAGCACGCTCCGCAGCTCGCCGGGACGGTCGGGAATCAGCATGCGAAGAGCCAGGTAGCGGCCAGAGCGCGTCAAGCCCAGCCGCACGACCGAGATGAGCGTCGTCGCGTCGATGTTCCCTCCGGAGAGGACGATCGCGAGCGGGTCCTCTCCCCCGGCCCGTCCGGCCAGGAGCGCGGCCAGACCGACCGCGCCGGCGCCTTCCACGAGCAGCTTCTTGCGCTCGAGGCAGAGAACGAGCGCGTCCGAGATCTCCTCGTCAGAGACCTCCACGACGTCGTCGAGCGTGCGGTCGAGGATCGAGCCGGCGAGCTCGCCCCGTGACTTCACCGAGATGCCGTCGGCGATCGTGAGTCCCGGTTGGCAGATGACTCCGACGATCCGCTGTCTCGACCGCCGCTCGCGGAGCGCGATCGAGATGCCCGCGGCGAGACCGCCGCCGCCGACCGGGATCAGAACGGTCGCGGCATCCGCGGCCTGCTCAGCGAGCTCGAGCCCGATCGTCCCCTGGCCGGCGATGACGCGCGCGTCCTCGAAGGCGTGCACGAGGGTGGCGCCGGCGCGCTCGACGTGCTCTTGCGCTGCGGCGACTGCCCCCTCGAATCCCTCGCCCGCGAGCTCGACCTGACCTCCATAGGCGCGCGTCGCCTCGACTTTGGCCATCGGCGCGTCCTCGGGCATGAAGATCGTCGCGACGATTCCGGCCTCGCGCGCCGCCCATGCGACCGCCTGTCCGTGGTTGCCCGCGCTCGCGGCTACAACGCCCGCGCTTCGCTCTTCGGGAGAAAGCGTCGCGATTGTGTTGTAGGCGCCGCGAATCTTGAAGGAGCCGGTGCGCTGGAGGTTCTCCGCCTTCAGCAGAACCGTGCGCCCGGAGAGCCGCGTGAACGTCTCTGTCTGGTAGAGAGGCGTCTCTCGCGCCACTCCGGCGAGCCGCGCGCGAGCCGCCTCGATGTCGGCGATCCCTGGCGCGTCAGCCAATCTTGAACACCTTCTCCATGATCTCGCGAACCGCGCTCAGCGGGTCGAGCTCTCGGCTCTCCACGGCCTCGAGCACCCGCTGGAGCTCAGAATCGTCCCTGACCGCGGCCTCGAGGTGAGTCTTCGCGCGGCTCGAGGCGATGGCGAACACCTCGCGCGAGAGGTTTCGCCGCCGGCGCTCCTCGAGCTTTCCGTCGCTCTCGAGCGCCGCGCGATGCTCCTCCAACGCCTGCCAGAGCTCCGGCACGTTCTCCCCTCGCAACGCTTCGGTGAGGACGATCCGCGGACGCCGCTCCGGCTCGGCGAGCCCGACGATCGAGCGCACCTCGTTCAGCATCGTCTTCGCGGCTGGGTGATCCATCTTGTTGACCGCGATCACGTCCGGAATCTCCATGATTCCCGCCTTCAGCGCCTGCACCGAGTCTCCCGAGCCGGGCATGAGCACCAGCAGCACGGTATCCGCGATCCCGGTCACCTCCACCTCGCTCTGCCCGGCGCCGACGGTCTCGACGAAGACTATGTCTTTGCCGGAAGCGTCCAGGAGTAGGACGGCCTGCAGCGTCGTCTCGGCGAGGCCGCCAAGGTGACCCCGCGTGCCCATCGAGCGGATGAAGACACCGGGATCGAGAAAGTGATCCACGAGGCGGATGCGATCCCCGAGCAGGGCTCCGCGCGAGAACGGGCTGGATGGATCGACCGACACGACGCCGATGGTGCGATCGCGCCCGCGCAGGTGCTCGACGAGTGCGGCGATCAAGGAGGACTTGCCCACGCCAGGCGGCCCGGTGACTCCGACTACGACGGACTTGCCCGTCTCTGGATAGAGCTCGCGGACGAGCGGATATGCGAGCGGGTCGCCGTTCTCGACCAGGGAGATCGCCCGCGCGAGCGCGCGGCGATTCCCTCCCCGCACGCCATTCGTAAGCTCATCGAGAGCCCATTCCTTTCGCGCCACGACGGGCAACCTTATGCGGTTGTCGTCACATGGCCGAGCGTCGCGACGCTTCCCGCTCGCGCCGAAGCTCGATCTCCTCGAGCAGGACGGCGATGCGCTCGAGCCCAGCGTTCGCCGCCCCGTCGCGCGCCGACAGAGGCTCACGCCGGACGCTGTCCAACGAGACGAGCATGCCCGCCGCCGCCTCGCCGTACGCCTCGAGCACGTGATCTTCGTCCACGCTGTGCACCGGCAGCCAACGGGTGAGGAGGACTGCGAAGAGAGCGCCGATCGCGCAGATCGCCGCTGCCGCAATCATGACCCAGCGCGCCCCCATCCAGTCGGTCAGCAGACCTGCGACGCCCATCGCGAGCCCGATGATCAGGAAGTTCGTGCTCATGATCGTCGACAGAGCACGTCCTCGGAACCGGTCGGGGGCGCCGCGCTGCACGAGAATCTGGTTGCAGATGATCGCCGCGCCGTTACCCGCGGCGCCGCCGACGACAAAGGGCACGGCGACCCAGATCGCCGGACTGAGCGCTGCCCCGCCCCAGCCGAACGCCATCAGCGCGATCGAGCCCGCGTAGTTGCGGCGCAATCCGACCTTGCCGAGCGCAGGCGCCGCCAGGAAACTTCCCAGCACCAGGCCCAATCCGGTAGCGCCGATGATCACGCCGAAGCCGACCTCGCCGGCTCCGAGCGTGTCCCGCACGAAGAAGACCTCGGCAACGTTGATCGCGGCGCTCCCGAACCCCACGATGCTCCACACGATGAGGACGGTACGGAGCGGAAGAGCGGTTACGACGAGACGGGCGCCGTCGGCGACGTCGCGCCAGTGGCCGCTCGTGATCGACTCTTCCGAGCGAAGCTGCGAATCGGCGATGCGGGCCACGAGCACCGCGGACACGAGGAACGTGACCGCGTTGACCGCGTACGGAACCGAGGGGCTCCACACCGACACCAGCACGCCGCCCAGAACCGGGCCGATCATCCACGCCCCGTTCTCGATCGTCTGCAGGAGGGAGTTGGCGTTGGTGAGCTCCTCGTCGGGCACCAAATTAGGGAGGCCGGCTAGCGCTGCCGGTCGGAAGAACCCCGTCGCGATACCGGCCACCCCAGCCAGACCCACGATTCCGATCGGGCTGTCCACGAACGGGAGCGCCGCGAACACGGCGACCCGGCTGAGATCAGACGCAATCATCAGGCGGCGACGCGATAGCCGATCGAACAGCGGCCCGAGCAGAAGGCCGACGAGCACGATCGGCAGGAAGTCGGCGATCAGGAGCGCGGCCACCCACAGACCCGAGTCGGTTCGAGCGTAGATGTCGAGCGTCAGCGCGATTGCGGCCAGGTAGGTGCCGATGCCGGACCCCGCGGTGGCGAAGAAGAGGAGCCCGAACGAGGGCGAACGACGCAGCAGGCCAAGACGGCTGGTGCTCTCCACGGCTTCCGGTGACGCTAGCACCTGCTCCGGCTTCTCTCTACGGCCATTTGGGGCGTGTCCGACTCAGTTGTGGCGGAAAGGCTCGCCTCGCGGACGGCCGCGCCTTTCTGGGCGCTGATGTCGTGGGGCGAGGCTTGCTCGACCTGCAGCGC
>JACCTK010000373.1 GCA_013812465.1 Actinomycetota bacterium | reverse complement strand
GCTTTGGTGCCGGTTGATTTACGAGGCCAACCGGCGACCTCGGCTCGCAGCTCTGCCGGAGAACCGACCACGTCGAGACCTGGTCGCCCCCGTATGTGTGTTCAGGTTCGAAGGATAGCTGCCGATAAGCGGAACGCCTCGGGTGCGGAAGCCGAGGGGGAAACAGGATCCGAGCCAAACCGGGCGAAAGGACTGCTGTGGCGTTGATGATGGAGGAGAGGTACGACGACCTCGCCGGTCTGCGCGAGCGTGCGAAGGCCGAAGTCGCGAAAGTCGTCGTCGGCCAGGACCGCACCGTCGAGCTGCTCCTCGTCGCGGCGCTCGCGCACGGTCACGTTCTCCTCGAGGGGCCGCCCGGCAGCGCGAAGACCTTGCTTGGGCGCGCGGTCGCCCACATGTTCGGCGCCCAGTTCAAGCGCATCCAGTTCACTCCCGACACGACCCCCGCCGAGCTCATCGGCTCGAACGTGATCAAGGCGGGCGAGCAAGTCTTTCTGCCCGGCGCCGTGTTCACGAACGTCCTCCTCGCCGACGAGATCAACCGCACCCCGCCGCGTACCCAGGCCGCTCTCTTCGAGCCGATGCAGGAGCGCCAGGTGACGGTCGACGGCAAGGTGCACAAGCTTCCGGATCCATTTCTCGTGATCGCCACGCAGAATCCCTATGAGCACTCGGGCGTGTTCGAGCTCCCCGAGTCTCAGCTCGACCGCTTCCTCTTCAAGATCAATCTCGAGTACGCCGACCCGGAGTACGAGTTCGCGATGCTCAACCTGCCCCACAACGGCATCGCGCCCGACATGCTCGGCGAGGTGCGGCCGCTGCTCGGCGTCGTCGGTCTCGACAAGGCCCGTCAGGAGCTTATGGAGACCGAGGTCTCCGATGCGATCGGCCGCTACATCGTCGCGCTCGGACGCCGCACGCGGGACCTGCCGGGCGTCGAGCTCGGTGTGAGCTCACGGGCGATGATTCACCTGATGAGCGCCTCGAAGGCGAATGCGAGGCTGAATGGACGTCGGGTCGTGACGATCGAGGACGTTCGCGAGATGGCCCCCTATGTGCTCCGCCATCGCATGATCCTGGCCGAAGGCGTGTCCGTCGACGAGGTCCTCAAGCAGGCGATGGACGGCGTGCCGACGTCGATTCCAACCCGGGTCGCGTAGAGCTTCCGTCGTCCGCGGGGTTGACGCGCGCCGTCTGATCGCGATAGTTCGAGAGGAACCGCGGCTGGGAGCCTGCGGTCTCTGCGGAGCGCTACTCTTCGCAGACGGTGGACAGAGCGATTTCGGGGAGGACGGGGACTGTGGCACTCATCGTCGAGGCGCCTTACGAGAATCTGGTCGACCTGCGCGAGCGCGCGAAGGTCGAGGTTTCGAAGGTGGTCATCGGACAAGACGCGGCCGTCGAGCTTTTGCTCGTGGCGGCGCTGGCGCGAGGACACGTGCTGATCGAGGGGCCGCCCGGAAGCGCGAAGACGCTGCTCGGACGCGCCGCGGCGCACATGCTCGGCGCGCAGTTCAAGCGCATCCAGTTCACACCCGACACGTCGCCCGCGGAGCTGACGGGTCAGAACACGATCCGTGCAGGCGAGCAGATCTTCCTCCCCGGCGTGGTCTTCACGAATGTGTTGCTCGCCGACGAGATCAACCGCACCCCGCCGCGCACGCAGGCCGCGCTGCTCGAGGCCATGCAGGAGCGCCAGGTGACGGTGGAGGGCAGGGGACACCGCCTTCCGGACCCCTTCCTCGTGATCGCGACCCAGAACCCGTACGAGCATCGCGACGTCTTCGAGCTTCCCGAGTCGCAGCTCGACCGCTTTCTCTTCAAGGTCAACCTCGACTACTCGGACGCGGAGAGCGAGTACGAGATGCTCGAACTCCCGCACAAAGGAGTGGCTCCGGACATGCTGGGCGAGGTTCAGCCGCTCCTCGGCGTGGTCGGACTCGACAAGGCACGCATCGAGCTCGACTCGACGGAGCTGCCCGAGGAGGTCGGCCGCTACATGGTCGCGATCGCACGCCTGACGCGCTCGATCGACGGTGTGGAGCTCGGTGTGAGCTCGCGCGGGATCATGCACTGGGCCAGCGCCTCGAAGGCGACCGCACGGCTCAACGGACGGAACTACGTGAGCGTCTCCGACGTGCAGGAGATTGCGCCGTACGTGCTTCGCCATCGTCTGATCATGCAGGGCGATGCAAAGGCGGAAGACGCACTGGATGCAGCGTTCGAGCAGGTTCCGGTGCCGGAGCCTGCCGCGACCTTCGTCTACGTCTAGACCGGCGACGATCTCCACGCGGTGTCCGGCTTCAGCCAGACCCCGTTCTCCTACCAGCCTCGCGGGTGACCGCCTCCTCGAGCGCGCGCAGGCCGAGCACCCGCGCGAGGTGGAGCCGGAAGTCCGCGCTCGCCGCGTAGTCGGAGGACGGGTCGGTCCCCTCCGAGACGAGCGCCGCCGCCTCCTCGATCGCCGCCCCTCCCGCGAGCGCCTCCTCCGCCGCGCTCGCGCGAAGCGGGGTCGCGCCCATGTTCGTGAGCCCGATCGAGGCCTTCCCGACGGAGCCGTTCGCGCGCTCGACGATCGCCGCCACCGCGACGGTCGCCCAGTCCTGGGCTCGCCTGGTCATCTTCTGGTACGACCAGCCGGCTCCCGGTTTCTTCGGAACGCGCACCTCGACGAGCATCTCGGCAGGTCCCAACGCGGTCTGGAAGACACCGGTGAAGAACTTCGTAGCCGAAATCGTCCGCTCTCCTTCCGATCCGCGGACGACGAGCTCGGCGTCGAGCGTGAGCATGACCGTCGGCAAATCGGACGCGGGATCTCCGTGCGCCAACGTCCCTCCGATCGTGCCGCGGTGGCGGACCTGCGGGTCGCCGATGGTTCCGGCCGTGAACGCGACGATCGGGCACTGCTCCTGCAGGAGCGAGGCTTCGTGCACGTCGTGGTGCCGCGTCAGCGCCCCGATCGCCACATGCTCGCCGGCGTCGCGGACATAGGAGAGCTCCGCGAGGCGGCCGATGTCGACGAGCACGGACGGGCGGGCCAGGCGCAGCTTCATCGCCGGCAGGAGGGAGTGCCCACCGGCGAGCAGCTTTGCGTCCTCCCGGTCGCCGAGGAGCGCGATCGCGTGCTCGGCGCTCTCGGCGACCTCGTAGTCGAACGTCGCGGGAATCACGGCTTCACCTCCTGGATCGCACGCCAGACTCGCTCGGGCGTGGCCGGCATCTGGACGTCGGTGACGCCGAGATGTGAGAGTGCGTCGACGACCGCGTTGATGACTGCGGGCGCGGCCGCGATCGTTCCGGTCTCCCCCACGCCCTTCACCCCGAGCGGGTTCGTCGGGCTCCTCGTCTCGGTCAGGTCGGTCTCGAAGGAGGGGAGCTCAGCTGCGGTCGGAACGAGATACGTCGCCATCGTCGTCGTCAGCAGATTCGCGTCTTCGTCGTACACGGCTTCCTCCCACAACGCGGCGGCGATCCCCTGCGCGACGCCGCCGTGCACCTGGCCCTCGACGATCATCGGATTGACAGGCGCGCCGACGTCGTCGACGGCGACGTAGCGGACGAGTCGCGTATCCCCGGTCTCCGTGTCCACCTCGACCACCGCCGCGTGCGCGCCTCCTGGCCAGGAGAAGTTCGGGGGGTCGTAGGTGGCGGTCGCTTCGAGACCCGGCTCCATGCCGTCAGGCAAGTTGTGCGCCGAGTGCGCCTGGAAGGCTGCGGCCTGGATCGTCATCTCCCTCTCGGGAGAGCCCTTGACCCGGAAAGTCCCGTCGGCGAACTCGAGGTCGTCGGCCGAGACCTCGAGCTGGTGCGAGACGATCTGGCGGGCCTTGTCCACGATCTTCGCGCTCGCGTGTACGAGGGCGATGCCGCCCACCGCAAGCGACCGGCTTCCGTACGTGTCCATCCCGAGCTGGGAGACGGCCGTGTCGCCATGGAGCACCTCGATGTCAGCGAGCGCGACGCCGAGCTGATCCCCGACGATCTGCGACCACGACGTCTCGTGGCTCTGCCCGTGCGGAGAGGTCCCAGTGACGACCTGGACCGAGCCGAGCGGCTGGACGCGGACCGTCGCCGAGTCCCAGCCTCCCACGGCGTAGCGGATCGCTCCGAGGATCCGCGACGGGGCGAGTCCGCACATCTCGTTGTACGTCGAGAAGCCGACCCCCAGCAGCTTCGTGTCGCCTCTTTCCTTCCGTTGGGACTGGTCCTCCCGGATCGAGTCGAGGTCGAGGAGCTCGAGCAGCCGGTCGAGCGAGGCGTGGTAGTCGCCGGAGTCGATCGTGAGACCGGAGGCGAGCTGGGCGGGAAACTCGGTGATGAAGTTCCGCCGCCGAAGCTCTATGGGGTCGATCCCGAGCTCGGCCGCGAGCGCGTCCATCGTCCGCTCGAGGACGTAGGTCGCCTCGGGTCGTCCGGCACCGCGGTACGCGTCCGTGGGCGTTGTGTGCGTGAACACGCCCGTGAACGTGACGCTGTAGTTCGGAATGGCGTACGGGCCGGCGTAGATCCAGGCTCCGAGCAGCGGAATTCCCGGAGTGACGAGCTGGAGGTATGCGCCCATCGCGGCCTTCGCCTCCGATTTGACGACCGTAATCTTCCCGTCCCTCGTCGCCCCGAAGGTGAACTCGTGGACGACGTCCCGGCCGTGGATCGTGGCGACGTAGTTCTCCGCCCGCTCCTCGATCCACTTGACCGGTCGGCCGAGGCGCTTCGCTAGAGCGATGGCTAGCGCCTCCTCTGCGTAGACGTCGAGCTTGGAGCCAAAACCGCCGCCAACGTCGGGGGCGATGACGCGGATCTTCGCCTCGGGGATCCCGAGCACGATCTGTAGCGCGAAGCGAAGGATGTGCGGAACCTGGGTTGACGACCAGATCGTGGCTTCGCCCGTCGGCCCCACCTGCGCGAGCACGCCCCGCGGCTCTATCGCGTTCGGGATCAGCCGCGGCTGGACGTAGCGCCGCGTGACGACGACGTCGGCCGCGTCGATCGCCGCCTCGACGCCGTCAGTCTCGAGCTTCCATACGTAGCACTCGTTCGTGCCCAGGTCGGCGTGCACGAGCGGCGCCCCATCCTCGAGCGCTCTTTCGACGTCGGCTGTCGCGTCGAGCGCCTCGTATTCCACCTCCACGAGCTCGGCTGCGTCCTTTGCGAGCGCGCGGCTTTCGGCGATCACTACCGCGACGCCGTCACCCTGGTAGCGCGCCTCCTCCACCGCGAGCGGGAAATGATGCGGCATCTTGATGTCCTCGGTCACCGCCCATGCGCAGGGAAGCGAGCCTTTCCAGTCTTCGGCGAGGTCGGAGCCGCTGAACGCGGCCACGACTCCCTCGGCGGCGCGCGCCGCATCCAGATTCATGCTCACGAT
>JACCTK010000249.1 GCA_013812465.1 Actinomycetota bacterium | reverse complement strand
TTGAAGAGCTCGATCTGCGCGATCACCTGGTTCGTGAAGGAGTTGGACATCACGAAGCTCGGGTGGCCGGTGGCGTTTCCGAGGTTGAGTAGGCGGCCCTCTGAAAGGACGATGATCGCCTTCCCGTCGGGAAAGACCCACTGGTCGACCTGCGGCTTGATGACGATGCGCTCGACGCCCTCGGTGTCCGCGAGCCCCGCCATGTCGATCTCGTTGTCGAAGTGGCCGATGTTGCCGACGACTGCTTGGTGCTTCATCCGGCGCATGTCGTGAACGGTGATCACGTCCTTGTTGCCGGTCGCCGTGATGAACACATCGGCGGTCTCGACCACGTCCTCGAGGCGCCGCACCTCATAGCCCTCCATCAACGCCTGCAGCGCGCAGATGGGGTCGATCTCGGTGATGGTGACGCGGGCGCCCTGGGCGCGCAGCGACTCGGCCGAGCCCTTGCCGCCGTCCCCGTACCCGCAGACCACGCATTGCTTCCCGGCGAGCATCAGGTCGACCGCGCGGTTGATGCCGTCGACGAGCGAGTGCCGGCAGCCGTAGAGGTTGTCGAACTTGCTCTTCGTGACCGAGTCGTTGACGTTGATCGCCGGGAAGAGCAGCGTTCCCGCCTCGGCCATCTGGTACAGGCGATGCACGCCGGTCGTCGTCTCCTCGGTCACGCCCTTGATCTCCGCCGAGACCTCCGTCCATCGCTGCGAGTCGGCCGCGAGCGAGCGCTGCAGTACCTCGAGCACGATACGGAACTCCTCCGAGTCCGCGCTCGCCGGATCCGGCGCCGCGCCTGCTCGCTCGAACTCAACGCCTTTGTGAACGAGGAGCGTCGCGTCACCGCCGTCATCGAGCAGCATGTTCGGGCCACCCTCCGGCCAGGTGAGGGCCTGCTCGGTGCACCACCAGTACTCCTCGAGGGTCTCGCCCTTCCACGCGAACACCGGAATGCCCTTCGGCTCGTCCGGGGCGCCATCCGGGCCGACCGCGACAGCGGCTGCGGCGTGATCCTGCGTCGAGAAGATGTTGCACGAGCACCAGCGCACCTCCGCGCCGAGCGCGACAAGCGTCTCGATGAGCACCGCCGTCTGAATCGTCATGTGCAGCGAGCCGGTGATGCGGGCGCCGCGCAGCGGCTGCTCGGCTGCGTACTCGCGTCGCACCGACATCAGGCCGGGCATCTCGTGCTCGGCGAGGCCGATCTCCTTGCGGCCCCACTCGGCCAGGGCGAGGTCGGCCACCTTGAAGTCCAGGGCCGGCAGCTCACGCACTTCGGTCTGAGTCATGCGTCACTCCTTCATCTGGGTTGGATGAGGACCGAGTCACCTCGAGCAAGTAGGCGACCATCACGTCCTCGTCTGCGAAGCGTAGGTGATACGCATCGGAGAGCTGTTCGACACGGTCGATTTGGCCCTTGTTCTGCATGAAGAACGGGCCGAAGGGAAAGAAGCTGAAGTCCACGACCTTGGCCTTGAGCCCGCCTGCGGCGAGCAACCTGCCGGTCTGAGTCTGACCCAGGATCGACAGCTGCATGACGTACGCGATTCCGTCCTCGGTGAGAAGCCGTGGCAGGAGCCGGATGAAGTGGTCGAGGAGGTTGCGTCCCCAATAGTCGAGCGGCCGGTGCCCGCTCGGCTCCTCGTACGGATCGACGGGCATCTGATACAGGCTCGCGGCGATCAGATCGAAGCGCTCGGTCGGCTCCCACTGGTACAGATCGACGGTCTCACCCGTGAGCCGGTCGGCGACTCCGTTGCGAAACCCGTTCGCCAGGGTGTTCGCGACGGCGCTCTCGTCGATGTCGATCGCATGCACGCGAGCCGCGCCGTTCAGCGCGAGCTGGACGGAGAGGATTCCGCAGCCGCAGCCGACGTCGAGGCAGGCCTGCTCGCGGCCGAGCGTCCCGTCGAACAGCGTCTTCCAGACAAGATAGCTCCCCGTCGTCGGCACGAAGACGCCCTCGTCGACCATGAGCTTCGGGAACGGCAGCGGGAAGACGACGCGACCCTGTTCATCGCTCCAAGGCTCGGCTGGGGAGGCGTCGGGCTCGAGTCCGAGCAGGCGCTCGTCGAGCGGTGGCCGCTTGCGGCCGGGCTTCGTGTCGGCGACCGTGGTCGCGAGGGCCGCGATGTGCTCCGGCGTCACGCCGCAGCAGCCACCGATGATCTGGGCGCCTTCCTCGCGCCAGGCGAGGCCGAGCTCGGCATAGGCCGCGGGGTCGATCTTCTCGTCGAAGCGCCAACGCGAGCCCGCCATATGACCGAGGTTCGGATACACGCCGAGCGGGAGGTCGGTGAAGTCCCTGAGCCAGGAGATCATTCCCGGCACGTGGTCGACAGGGAGGCAGTTGATCGCGAGCGCGCCGACGCCCATCTCCTCGAACCTGCCGGCCGCGCGCCCGAAGAGGTCGCCCTCGGGCGGGCCCCAGTGCTGTCCGAACACCCCGCAGACGCCGTGCCGGCAGCGCCGGAACGAGAGCCAAACCGGGAGTCCGGTCTCGAGCAGCCGCTCGACGGTCTCGAATATCTCCGGGTCGCGCACGAGTGTCAGCGTCT
>JACCTK010000334.1 GCA_013812465.1 Actinomycetota bacterium | reverse complement strand
AGGCTCTTCATGCATGCCGGCCTCGCAGTTCTCGGCCTGGCACTCTGGGTTGGGTTTCTTCTTTCTGACGAGGGCACGTTGGCATGGGCTGCCGTCGCCTTGCTGGTCGCAGTCGCCCTGATAGGTACGACGATGTTCGCGATCTGGCTTCGCGGTCACAATCGGCGCGAGCACACCCTCGTGCCCGCGGAAACGAGTTTTCCGCTGCCCGTCGTCGTTCTTCACGGAGTGCTCGGGCTTGCCACGCTTACGCTCACCATCCTAGCCGCAAGCGGAGTCGGCACCTGAGAGCTAGACCGTGTCCGACCCGCGGGGCGTGAGACCATCGCGCCTCACCGGGGCTTTCGCTCGAATCGCGCCATGTCAGAGCGCGCGCAGTTCACCGCCTCCGAACCGAGAAGAGGTCGTCTCGAAGTGATCCGCGCGACCGGATGCTGTGGACGATCCGCCGAGCGGCGGCAGCCGGCCAGTAGCTCTCAAGAGCGCTTCGTTCATGGCGCGATGGCCGTCCGCAAGGCGGCGACGATCCGAACCCGACCGCGCGCTGAAGCTTCCGAAGCCGCCGCCTGAGTGTCTCGTTGCCGCTCTCGTCGACGAAGCGACCCTGCTCGTCGCGTTTCCGACTCGCTCACGCTTCGTTCCCTTTCGGCAGGCCTGCCCCGAGCGGGCCGTTGACGTTTCCGGCCTCGTCACGCGGCGCCGGCATGCCGCTGCGCGGACGCGAGGAGCCGGTAGACAGCCTCGACGTGCTCGGCGGAGCGCCCGCCGAGGAGTCTGCTCGGCCCGCCACCGAGGTAGGCCTCCACGGGCACGATCGGCGCGATCTAGCGGTCGAGCGCGAGGAGGTCGTCCGTTCTGGCAGCGACGCCAGCCGGAGATCGTCGCTGCGATCGATCGCTACGGCAGCTCGAGGCTGGATCCTCTCGATCTCCCGCGGTAGGAGAGCTACGAGGTCCACCGAGGGAAGATCGGCGCGACTTGCCGCGTTTGATGGAATGGGTTGCACGAGCGCGGGCGGACCAGCGCCCGAACGATGAGGGACCTCGTAGCCAAGAAGGAGGATGGACATGACCTTGAAGATCGGCGATACGGCGCCGGATTTCGTAGCTGACAGCACTGAGGGCCCGATCCAGTTCCACGACTGGATCGGAGACTCGTGGGCCGTGTTGTTCTCGCACCCGAAGGACTTCACCCCGGTCTGCACGACCGAGCTCGGCTACATGGCGAAGATCAAGCCCGAGTTCGATCAGCGCAACGTGAAGGTGATCGGGCTTTCG
The DNA here is from genome assembly GCA_013812465.1 of Actinomycetota bacterium. The sequence continues at coordinate 1,935 of JACCTK010000334.1, read as the reverse complement.
GTCGACTCGACCGGAGACCACGAGGCGTGGGCGAAGGACATCGAGGAGACGCAGGGGCATGCGCCCAACTACCCGATCATCGGCGACGGCGAGTTCCAGGTGTCGAAGCTCTATGGGATGCTGCCGGCCGAGGTCGAGGGCGATCCGAAGGCTCGCACGCCCGCCGACAACCAGACGGTGCGAAACGTCTTTCTGATCGGGCCGGACAAGAAGGTCAAGCTGATCCTCGTCTACCCGATGACCACTGGCCGTAACTTCGACGAGGTGCTGCGCGTCATCGACTCGCTGCAGTTGACCGCGAAGCACAAGGTGTCGACGCCGGCGAACTGGAAGGCGGGCGACGACGTCATCATCGCGGGCTCGGTCTCGAACGACGAGGCCAAGGAGCTGTGGCCGGACGGGTGGAAGGAGCCTCGCCCCTACATCCGGATCGTGCCGCAGCCGCGCTGACGGCGTTTCCCCGATCATCCTCGTCTTGCCGACGTAGGGGACCGGACATGCCCTTCCGCTACGGACGGTGGCGCGGATACGCAAGGGGCCCGGGTGGTCGGGCCCCTTGCTTCGGTTAGGCGCAACTCGGGCCAGGCGTATCGCCTGCGGGGAGAGGAGTCGCGCTGTGGCGGGTATCTGTCTCACACCGGCTTAGCGTTTGCGAGGTTTTCCAGGAGATTTCCACAGGCGGAAGCGCGGAATTTGGGCAAACTCCATTGCCTTCTTCCACAGGGGCTGGGGACGGCCCAGCGAGCGACTGCCCCAGCACGGCGGGCTACACTCCGCAGGTGGCGGAGTACGGCACACTGAGAGTCAAGACAGGCTTGGCCGAGATGCTGAAAGGCGGCGTGATCATGGACGTCGTCGACGCGGATCAGGCCAGGATCGCCGAGGAAGCGGGCGCCTGCGCGGTCATGGCGCTCGAGCGCGTCCCTGCCGACATTCGGCGGGACGGCGGTGTCGCGCGCATGTCGGATCCGCAGCGGATCCGCGAGATCCAGGAAGCGGTCTCCATACCGGTCATGGCCAAATGCCGCATCGGCCACTTCGCGGAGGCGCAGATCTTGCAGGCCCTCGAGGTCGACTACATCGACGAGTCCGAGGTCTTGACCCCGGCCGACGTCGAGCACCACGTCGACAAGTGGCTCTACACGGTGCCCTTCGTCTGCGGGGCCACCAACCTCGGCGAGGCGCTACGCCGCATCTCCGAGGGCGCCGCCATGATCCGCACGAAAGGCGAGGCCGGCACCGGCGACATCGTCAACGCGGTGACGCACATGCGCGCGGTGTTCGGCGCGATCCGCAGCCTGCAGGCGCTTCGCGGGGATGAGCTGCACGCGGCCGCCAAAGAGCATCGAGCGCCGTACGAGCTGATCCGCTGGGTCGCCGAGAACGGGCGTCTGCCGGTGGTGACCTTCACCGCGGGCGGAATCGCAACTCCGGCCGACGCGTCGCTCTGCATGCAGCTCGGAGCGGACGGTGTCTTCGTCGGCTCCGGCATCTTCAAGTCCGGCCGCGATCCCCTGGATGATCGCGACGGTTGGGCCGACGACGTTGCGCGCCGCGCGCGCGCGATCGTCGAGGCGACAACGCATTTCGACGACGCGAAGGTGCTCGCCGACGTCTCGACGGGTCTCGGCCAGCCGATGGTCGGCATCTCCGCGAGCACGCTCCCGGACGACGAGCGGCTCGAAGTTCGCGGCTGGTAGGGCTCCTCTAGGTGGAGAGCTCGCCGCGGATCGGGGTGCTCGCTCTACAGGGAGCCTTCCGTGAGCACGTGCAGGTGCTCGAGCGCCTCGGCGCCGAGGTTGTCGAGGTCCGCCTCCCGGAGGAGCTCGAAGGGCTCGACGGGCTCGTGATTCCAGGTGGTGAGTCGACGACGATCATGCGGCTTGCGCAGATCTACGCGCTCGACGAAGCGATCCGCTCGTATCGAGGATCGAT
>JACCTK010000308.1 GCA_013812465.1 Actinomycetota bacterium | reverse complement strand
GACAAGACCTACGCGAAGCTCGCCGGCGTCACATACGTATGGGCGTTCTTCGCGCTCATCGTGCTCGGGCTCGCGCTCGCCGCTCACCCGAACGACAGGCTGGCCCGCGGCCTCTACGTCGGCGCGGCCGGTGCGGCCGTCCTCGGGGGCGTGATCGCGACCGTGTTGGTCCTCGACGCCGGAGACGCCGAGATCGCAACGGGAGCACCGATTCCGTACGCCCCGATCGGCAACGGAGATCTCCTCCGCCCGCTCGGCGCCGTGCTCGTCGTCCTGGCCGCGCTCTGGTTCGCCACACTCGCGACGACTCGCGTCGACCGCTCCGAGCTCACACGTTGAAGCGCACGTTGAGGACGTCTCCGTCCTCGACGACGTAGCTCTTCCCTTCCAGCCGCTGCAGTCCGCGCCGCGCCGCCTCCGCGTGCGAGCCGCACTCGAGCAGGTCGTCCCAGCGGATCACCTCGCAGCGGATGAACCCGCGCGCGATTTCGGAGTGGATGCCCTCCGCGGCAGCGAGCGCCGTCTCCCCGTAGCGCAGCGTCCAGGCTCGCGCCTCCGTGTCGCCGACGGTGTAGAAGACGATGAGGTCGAGCGCCTCCTTCAGCTGCCTCACGACCTCGTCGAGCGCGGACGGCCCTGAGCGAAACTCGGCCGCCTCCTCGGAGGCAAGCTCGGCAAGCTCCATCTCGAGCTTGCAGTCGATTCCCTCCGGGCCGTTCTCGACCGGAATGAGCGGCTTCGTCGTCAGAGGCTCGAGCTCCCGCGGAAGCTCTCCCTCCCACGACGACAGTGGCGATCCGCCTTCGAGATGTGCCAGCATCGTCTCCAGGAGCACCGCCTCCTTCCTCGGCGCCGAGTCTCCCGACTTCGCGTCCTTGCGCACTTTCTCCAGACGCCGCTCCACGTGATCGCGGTCGGCGACGATCATCTCCAGCTTCAGGCTCTCGAGATCGCGAGCGGGATCGGCATCCTGGGAGAAGCCGTCGACGACGGCCAGGAGCGCGTCGGCCTGCCTCAGGCCGCCGGGAACGTCGACCTTCGTCTGGGGCACGTCGATCACGCGGATCGCTGCAGGCGTGATCTTGCGCGACCCGACGACCTGAGCGAGGCGGCCGACCCGCTCGTCGGGAATGAGCGCCATGCCCACATTCGACTTCTCGGCCACGGACGCGTACGCGGTCACCTCGCCGCCGGCGCTGGTCAGCGCATTGAAGAGCGTGGTCTTGCCGGCATTGGGCAGGCCGACGATCCCGACCTGCAGGGGCATTCTGTCGCGCTACTCTCCGAAGCCGACGCGCGACTCGCGCGCATAGCGCTTCGCATACAGCACTCGCGAGAGCGCCAGCAGAACGTTGCCGTCCTGCGCCTCGAGCGTGAGGGCGCCTGCCGCGCCCGCGTTCAGCGCATCCTCGAGAGCATCCGCGCTTTTCGACGTCACCAGCATGATCAGGATCTGGCCGCCGTCGAGCCCGATCTCGACCCGTGCGAACTCGTTCTCGCTAGTCAGTGGAAACCACCTCCGTGAGGACGCCGTGCACGGCGTCGGGATGGACGAACGCGACTTCGAGCCCGTACAGGCCTCGCCGCGGAATGTGGTCGATGAGCTGCGCTCCCGCGGCGTCGAGATCACGGAGCGCTCCGTTGATGTCGTCGGTCGCGAGCGCGACGTGATGCATGCCTGAGCCGCGACGTGCGAGAAAGCGTCCGACCGGGGTGTCCTCGCCGGTGGGCATGAGCAGCTCGATGCGGCTGTCGCCGACGCGGAGCGAGACGGCATCGACGCCCTGGCTCTCCAGCGAATCGCGGTGCTCGACGCTTGCGCCGAAGAGTCGCTCCCAGGTCTCGACCGCCTCGTCGAGGTCGGCGACCGCGACCCCGAGGTGATGGATGCCGCGGACTTGCACGCGGCCGATCGTACCTCCGGGTAGGGGCCGGGCAGGCCTCGCCCCTACGAGGAGGGATTGGCCGCGAGCCGTACCGGTGGCGTCGTAGAGTGCCGCGTGGGTTGCGAACGAGAAGCGCGCGGAAGCAATTTGAGCGAAGGCCGCGTACTGGCAGACCTCGGGTTCGCATGGCGCGCCGAGGTAACCGACGACGAGCTCGTCACCCTCACGCGATCCCACGGCGGCACATCGCAACCTGGGTGGTGGGACCGAATCCGTCCGTACAGCCTCGGCTGGGTGACCGCGCGGGCCATCGACGGAACGCTCATCGGGTTCGTGAACGTTGCGTGGGACGGCAGTGACCACGCGTTCCTGATCGACACGAAGGTCCGCCCTGATCACCAACGACAGGGCATAGGCGTCGAGCTTGTCCGCATCGCCGCGCGCCACGCGAAGGAGGCCGGATGCGAGTGGATGGAGGTCGATTTCGACGAGGATCTCGCGCCGTTCTACCACGACGCGTGCGGGTTCATTCCGACACCGGCGGGGCTTCTACGCCTCCCCGACATGCATTTCGCCGATCTCTCCTAATCGCGCATCGGCAGGACGCGCACGGTGCCGACGGTCTCGGAGGAACGCGACTCCGCCTTGACGTCCGAGAGCAGCGCTTCGAGCTCGCCGCGGTCGAGCGTCTCCTTCTCGAGCAGGGCCTCGGCGACGCGATCGAGAGGGGTGCGGTGCTTGAGCAGGAGTCGCTGCGCTTCGTCGTACGCCTGATCCGTGAGCCGCGCCTGCTCCGAGTCCCGCAACCGCTTCGTCTCCTCCGAGAGGGCGTAGTTGTCGGCCCGCATCGTCCTCGAGGGGGCGATCTCCGACATCCCGTACTCGAACACCATCGAGCGGGCGATGTGGGTGACGCGCTCGAGGTCGTTCGCGGCGCCGTTCGTGATACGCCCGAATACGACCTGCTCGGCGGCGCGGCCGGCGAGGAAGACCATCATGAGGTCGACGAACTCCTCGCGCGTATGCAGGTATCGGTCCTCGGCGGGCACGTTCAGCGTGTACCCGAGCGCTTCCCCGCGCGAGACGATCGTCGCTTTCTGGGCGGGAAAGAGCTCGCCCACGAGATGCGACATGACCGCATGCCCTGCCTCGTGGTAGGCGAGGATCCGCTTCTCCTTCTCGGAGACGACCCGCCGTGTCTGCAGGCCGGCGACGATCCGCTCTGAGGCTGCGTCGAAGTCCGCTTGGCGGACGTATTGGGCCCCGGTTCGCCCGGCGAGAATCGCTGCCTCGTTGCAGAGGTTCGCCAGATCGGCGCCCGTCAGCCCCGCAGTCTGCTTGGCGATGCGCGAGAGATCGACGTCCGCAGCTAGTGGCTTGCCGCGTGTGTGGACACCGAGGATAGACTCGCGCCCCGCGACGTCGGGAGCCGAGACGAGCACCTGGCGGTCGAACCGCCCAGGGCGAAGGAGCGCAGCGTCGAGGTCCTGCAGCCGGTTCGAGGCCGCCATGACCACGACCTCGTCGCGCGTGTTGAAGCCATCGAGCTCGACCAGGAGCTGGTTCAGCGTCTGGTCGTGCTCCCGGTGAACGGAGCCGCCGGAGCGGGCGGTGCCCACTGCGTCGAGCTCGTCGATGAAGACGATCGAGGGAGCATTCTTGCGAGCCTCCTCGAAGAGCTTGCGGATACGGGCGGCGCCGAGGCCGGCGAACATCTCGACGAACGACGAGGCGCTCTGAGAGTAGAAGTTCGCACCGGACGCGCTCGCGAC
>JACCTK010000307.1 GCA_013812465.1 Actinomycetota bacterium | reverse complement strand
TGCCAGGGGCGGCCCTCGATCAGTGGGACGCCGGCTTCACCCAGCGTGCCGGCCAAGCCGAGTAAGCCGGGTCTTGTACGCGACGTGATGATGCGTCCTCCCGGGGCGCGGACGTGGACGAGGCGGTCGCCGAGGAAACCGTCGATGAGCATTTCGGCCTGTGTGAGCTGTTCGCCACGAAGCGACTTGACGGGGTAGCGCCAGAGCTCGGCGACCCGCATGTTCATCGTGATTCCCTTCTATCGATACTAATGGCAAGTACATTAGTATCAGTTGCAGTCCGCTACTCGCCTACGTCGCAGAAGCGGATCGCTGCCACGGCGATCGCCTGTGCACACGACACGAGGCTTTCGATCGGGACGTACTCGTCGACCGTGTGCGCGCGATCGAGCCCGCTCGGGCCGAAGGCCACGCAGGGCGTCCCGCCGAGACGAGTGAACGTCGCCCCGTCGTGCCAGTTGTCGAAGCCGGCTATTCGCGTCGTGAGGCCGGCGTCGCTCGCGGCGGCGAGAAGGGTCGAGACGATCGGCGCGTCAGCGTCTACCTCCGCAGACGGCACCTCCGGCGCCCAGTCGATCGTTGGGGGATTCTCGGCGAGCCAGGGGTCGGCCTCGGCCGCACGCTGCACGCACTCCGTGACCTCGAGCTCGATTCGGCTGCCCCAGCCCTCCGCGTCGGCGAAGGCCGGCAGGTAGCCGATGTGGTACGTGATGCTGCACGAAGACGGATAGCTCACCGCCCACTCGCCGCCCGCGATAACGCACGGGACGATGTCTCCCTGGGACAGGAGCGGGTGACGCTGGTCGGGCCGGCTTCGCCAGTCCTCCTGGAGGCGCCGCATGGCGTCGAGCACGAGCTCGGCCTTTTCGATCGCGTTCACGGCGCCGCCCTGGCGCCAGTCGGGCTGAGGGATACCGGAGTGACCCGGCCGCCCTGGGACCGTGATCGTCGGGAGGACGCTGCCACGGCAGGCGATGCAGATCTCGTGGCTGGACGGCTCGAGCACGATGCCGGCATCCGCACGTACCCCACGCGCGACCGCGGCCAGGCCGCCGGCCCCCGTCGACTCCTCCTCGGTCACTGTGCAGACGATGAGGTCGCCTGCGAGCCGGATGCCCAGTTGGGAGAGCGCTTCGGCCGCGAAGACCATGCAAGCAACGCCCCCTTTCATGTCGCAGGCGCCGCGGCCGTACAGCCTGCCGTCGCGGAGCTTAGCCCGGAAAGGATCGGAGGTCCAGCGCTCGCGTGGCTCCGGCGAGACGGCGTCCACGTGCCCGTTGAGGAGGAGGCTTCGGCCGCCTCCCTTGCCCCGGAACGTCGCCGCCAGCTGAGGTCGGCCTTCGAAATCGAGTCCGGTCGGAGCGAGCTTGGTGCCCGCCACATCCTCGGGCGCCGGCTCCCAGAGATCGCACCCTGCTCCGGCCGAAGCCAAGCGTTCGGCGAGGTACTGTTGCAGAGGGCGCTCGTCTCGAGCACGGTCTTCGGGAGCCGCTCGGGCAGTGGTGTCGAACGCGATCAGATCCGAGACGAGCGAGATCAGCTCGTCTTCGTGCTCGGCGATGTGCTCGACAACGGCTTGTTCACGCGCGTTGAGGCTCATCTGCCGGTCGCGTCTCGGGCTGGCTCGTCGAGCGCCAGCGCGACCGCCTCATCGAGCGTCAGCGTCCGACCGGCCTCCCACGCCTCGGCAAGAGCAGCTTCATCGAGCTGCTCGCCGACCAGCCCGAGCGTCTCCTCGTCTCTCTTCATTTGATAGAGAGGTACCTCGAGGCCGATTTCCTCGTAGAGCGCCAGCGAGCCGGAGAGAAGGCGCGCGGCCAGCGCAGGGAGTCTCGTTTGCGCGTGTACGCGGGCGAAACGACTGACTCCGTCGAGCAGACCCTGGACATCGCCGAGGTCGCGGAGAATTTGAAAGGCGTCCCGGAGCAGCTCGAGCGACTCGTCGGCCCGACCCTCCTCACGTGCGTACAGCGCGAGCTCGACGAGCGCGTGCGCCTCGAGCGCTTGGCTACCGATGGATCGAGCCCGGCGGAAGTTCTCTTCGGCCAATGCTCGGGCCAGTTCGCGTTCGCCAAGCTCTCCGTAAGCCCAGGACAGGTTGAAGGTGGCGAGTCCGACGTAGTGCTCATACCCGAGGTCACTGAGAAGCGTCACTGCGTTCTCGAAGAACGGCTTCGCCGTCTCAAAATCGCCCGACTCGATCGCCGTGTACCCGATCATGAAGACCGATCGCGCTACGCCCCAGGCATCACCGAGCTTCTCGTGAATGACGAGTGCATCCTCCGCGTAGCGCCTGCCGGCCGCGTACTCCTTGTGATCCACCGCGAAGCTGGCTGCGGCGTTGAGCGCGTGCGCGCGCGCGGCGGTCGGGCGATCGTCGGCGGCGAGCGCGGCCTCGAGTCGCCGCTTCCCTTCCGATGCGTGGCCCCGTACGGTCCAAAAGCGCCAGACGGTTTCAGCGAGACGTAGGGCGAGCTGGGTCTCGCCCCCCGACTGCAGACCGTCGAGGGCGACACGGACGTTGTCGTGCTCCTCCTCGACGCGGTCAAGCCACTCTCTCGTTAGTGGAGCGTGTGGCTCGAGCTGCGTCGCCAGCGTCAGGAAGTGCTCGGCATGGCGCCGCAGCAGCTGCGCGACTTCGCCGGCAAGTTCGAGCCGCTCGGCCGCGTACTCGCGAATCGTCTCGAGCATCCAGTAGCGAGGTCCGAGCTGCGAATCGCGCTTGCGGAGCAGGCTCTTGTCGAGGAGGGACTGCAGAGTGTCCGGGTCGGCGCAGGCGATCTCCTCCGCGGACTCGTAGCTGCAGCCGCCGGCGAAGACGGAGAGCCGAGCGAAGAGCCGTTGTTCCTCCTCGCTCAGGAGGTCATAGCTCCATTCGATCGTCGCTCGGAGGGTCTGCTGGCGCGGATCGGCGTCGCGCTCTCCCTTGAGCAGGTCGAGACGCTCCGAGAGCCGCTCGACCAGTTGCTTCGGGCTGAAGAGCGCGGTGCGGGCAGCGGCGAGCTCGAGCGCGAGCGGGAGCTCGTCGAGGTGGACGCAGAGCTCTCCGACGGCCTCGCTCTCCGCGAACGACGGATCGACGGCACGGGCGCGGGCGGTGAACAGCGCCACCCCGTCGCTCTCGGCAAGCGGCGGCACGGTGTAGGTCTGCTCGCCCCGAACCCGCAAGCGCTCCCTGCTCGTGACGAGGACCTCGAGGTTGGGGCAGGAGGCGAGGACGTCAGCGAGCTCTGCGGCCGCCTCCACCACCTGCTCGAAGTTGTCGAAGACGCAGAGCATCTCCTTGCCGGCGATGTGCTCTGCCAGGCCGTTCTTCGAGCCGACGACCTGCGCCGCCGTCTCGAGGACGAGCTTGGGGTCGCGCAGGGGAGCGAGCGGTACCCACCAGATCCCGTCCGGGAAGGAGTCGGAAGCCTCTGCCGCGGCCTGCAAGGCAAGCCGGGTCTTCCCCGTCCCGCCAGGCCCGGTCAGCGTGAGCAGGCGCGTGCCCTCGTCCGAGAGGAGCGAGAGCACCTCGGCGAGCTCGCCCTCCCTGCCTAGGAAGGGCGTCGCAGGGACGGGCAGGTTCGTCCGGTAGAGGCTCTTGAGTGCCGGAAACTCACCGTCTCCCAGTTGGTAGATCCGCTCCGGCGCCGATAGGTCCTTGAGGCGGTGCTCGCCGAGGTCGAGTAGCCCGTCCGTTCCCACGAGCGAAGCCGTGGAGGCCGAGACCAGCACCTGCCCACCGTGCCCGACCGCTGCGATGCGGGCCGCCCGGTGAACGTCGACCCCGACGTATCCCTCCTCGGTCAGGTGCGGCGTGCTGGTGTGGAGGCCGATGCGCACCCGGATCGGACCAGGGGTCAGACCTTCGAGCCCATCGGCGGCCGCTCGCAGGGCACCCGGCGCGGACGGAAAGGCGACGAAGAAGGCATCCCCTTGCGTATCGACCTCGACGCCCCCGTTCGCGCCGAATGCCTCACGGAGGATGCGGCGATGCTCTCCGAGCGCATCCGCATACGCGTCGGCTCCGAGTTCGTGCAAGAGCATCGTCGAGCTCTCGACGTCGGTGAAAAGGAAGGTGACGGTCCCGGAGGGAAGATTTCGCCGCACGACGTCATGATGCGCCAGCGCGGGGTCTGAGTCACCTGAGCGATCGCGCTGCCGGCACTTCATGACTTGCGTGAACGAGAATTCATCCGTGGCGCGAATCCTCGATCCAGAAGGCGCGCATCTCGCAGCGCTGAGGCGGCTCG
>JACCTK010000278.1 GCA_013812465.1 Actinomycetota bacterium | reverse complement strand
GGAGCCGGCATCATCTACGGACTCGCTTCGGTCGCTCACGGGTCCGGGTTCCTAGCGGTCTTCGTCGCCGGAGTGCTCCTCGGTGACGTAGCACTGACACGCAAGGGGGAGATCGAGGTATTCCACTCGTCACTCGCTGCGCTGGCCGAGATCGCCGCATTCGCCGCGCTTGGGCTCTCGGTCGGATACAGCGGTCTCGACGACGCGACCGTCTGGGCTGAAGGTCTCGTCCTTGCCCTCGTGCTCGCCCTCGTTCTGCGGCCTCTCGCACTCGTCCCGCTGCTCGCGCCTGTTCGTCTTCGTCGCGGGGAGAAGCTCTTCATCGTCTGGGGTGGCCTGAAGGGCGCCGTCCCGATTCTCCTTGGCGCGCTCGCCGTCCTCGCCGGGGTCGAGGACTCAGGTCGTATATACGGGATCATCTTCGTCGTCGTCCTGTTCTCGGTCCTGGTGCAGGGAAGTTCGATCACCTTCGTCGCAAAGCGTTTGCACGTCCCGTTCCGGACCGTCGACCACGACCTTGTCGAAACTCTCGTGTTCGTCGTGGGAGAGATCTCCTTCGCAAACGGTCGACGGATCGAGGAACTGCCCCTCGCCGAGCGCGCCTGGATCGGCATTCTCGTCCGCGACGCCCGCCCAAGATCGTTCGGTCCCCAGACCGTGCTCGAACCAGGCGACCGCGTGCAGGTCTACGGCCAGCCTGAGACCGCCCCTGCGCTCAGGCGGATCTTCGCCGGTCGGTCTCAGTCGTACGAATAGAAGCCGCGGCCGCTCTTGCGGCCGAGGAGCCCGGCATTCCTCATCGCAACGATTCGCGGCGGAGGCGCGATGCGCGGCTCGCGCAGCTTCTCGTACAACGCTTCCGACGCATGCACGTGCACGTCGATCCCGACCAGGTCGACGAGCGCGCAGGGACCCATCGGCCACCCCGCGCCGGCGGTCATCGCCGTGTCGAGGTCCTCCGGTGAGATCCGCGCCTCGTCGAGGACGCGGATGCAGTCGTTCAGGAGCGGGATGAGAACGCGGTTGACGACAAATCCCGGCGTGTCGTGACAACGGATGGGCTTCTTCCCGAGCCGCTCTCCTACAGTGTGCGCCGCCTCGACGGCATCGTCCGAGGAGAGCTCCGCGCGCACGATCTCGAGGAGAGGCATCAGCGGGGCCGGGTTGAAGAAGTGCATGCCCACGACACGTTCCGGCGTGGAGATCACGGATGCGATCTCGGTGACGGAGAGCGCCGAGGTGTTGGTCGCCAGAATCGCGTTCGGCCGGACGATGCCTTCGAGCTCGGCGAAGAGCGCGTGCTTGGCTTCGAGATCCTCGACGATCGCCTCGATCACGAGGTCGCAGTCCGAAAACGCTGAAAGCTCGGTTGTCAGCGCGAGACGCTCGATCGCAGCAGAGCGCTCGTCCGAGGTCATCCGCTCCTTATCCACCTTGCGCTGGAGGAAGTGGGCGATCCGATCCCCCGCCTTCTCGCCGAGCTCGTCGCTCACCTCGCGACCCACGGTCTCATAGCCAGCCTCGATCGCCAGCTGCGCGATGCCTGCGCCCATAGCGCCCAGCCCGACGACGCCGATCGTGCGGATCTCCGACGCGCTCACGATGCGTCAGCCTAACGTGGCGCCACTTCGGGACGGACGGATTAGCTCGTGAATCGCCGCCGGCGCGATTTCTCGTCGATCCGAGAGTCGACGCCGGCCACGTACGCGAGCGGCCCCACGAGCACGAGGAATGCGATCAGGACATAGCCGAACATGCCCCACATCCTGTTCGAGCCATTCCATCAGCACCAGTCGCAGTACCTTCGCACTCGATCAGTTCACCTGATCGAAGATACGAGCCTCAGACTCGCTCGACGACCCCTGCAATCGCCTGGCCCTGCCCGATGCACATCGTCGCGATTCCGTATTGCGCGTCCCGCCGATCGAGCTCGTTCAGTAGTGTCGCCGTGATCCGCGCGCCGGTGGCGCCCAGCGGATGTCCGAGCGAGATGCCGCCTCCGTTCGGGTTGACGTCCCCCGCTTCCCAGCGCTCCTCGAGTCCGGTATCGGCCAGGAATTGGAGCACGACCGAGGCGAACGCCTCGTTGACCTCGATGACGGAGATGTCGTCCCAGGTCAGCCCGGCCTTCCCGAGTGCCCGCGCGCTTGCCTCCGGATTTCCGTGCAGCATCCGATAGGGATCGACACCGGAGAGCCCGAAGGAGACGAACCTGGCGCGCGGCGCCAAGCCCAGTCGCTCGGCGGCCTCGCCGCTTGCGAGAAGCATCGCCGCGGAGCCGTCCACGATCGAGCTCGAGTTCCCGGCGGTGACGACCCCGTCGCTCTTGAACGCAGGCTGGAGCGAGGCCAACTTCTCGAGGGATGTATCCCGGCGCGGGCTCTCGTCCACTGCGAAGAGAACCGCGGCGCCTGTCGCGCCGGTCTCCACAGGCACGATCTCGTTCTCGAAGCGGCCCTCGTCGATCGCGGCGATCGCGCGCCGATGCGACTCGTACGAGTACGCGTCGAGCTCCTCCCGCGTTAGCCCCCATTCCTGCGCGAGCACCTCGGCCGAGATCCCTTGCGGCACGATCGGCCAGCGCTCGCCGATCTTCTCGTTGACCGCCCCCCAGCCGGCTTCTCCGAGATTCGAGCCCATCGGCACGCGGGTCATGTGCTCCACACCCGCGGCAACGACCAGGTCGAGATGACCGGCCTGAACGGCAGACGCGCCGTTGAACGCCGCCTGCAGCGAGGAACCGCACTGGCGATCGATGGTCGAGGCGCAAACCGTCTCCGGCCAACCCGCCACGAGCACCGCCTGCCTACCGACGTTGAGCGCTTGCTCCCCGACCTGGGTCACACAACCCATCTGGACGTCCTCGATCTCGACGGGCTCGACGTCGAGCCGGTCGACGAGCCCGTTCATGACTTGCGCAGCGAGCTCCTCTGCCCGGATCTCAGAAAGCGAGCCGTTTCGCCTCCCGATCGGAGACCGGACGGCATCGATGATGTACGCGTCTCTAGCCATCGACAACAGCATAGAGACGCCACGTTCCCGGAACGCCCTTGAGCTCGTGCTCGCCGCGTTCCTCGAACTCGATGCCGGAGCCAGCGACA
>JACCTK010000270.1 GCA_013812465.1 Actinomycetota bacterium | reverse complement strand
CCTCCGCCGAGACGACCGCGTCGACGTTCGTCACCGGAAACAGGTCCTCGTCGGCGAGGTTGGCATCCGCGTGCGAGGCAAACGCCTCGGCGAACGCGTCGAGGCTCGCCTCCTCGATCGAGAGACCCGCCGCCGCTCGGTGACCGCCGAATCGCTCCAGGTGCGACGAGCATGCCGCCAGGGCGCCGTGCAGGTCGAAACGCGACACCGACCGCCCGGAGCCTTTCCAGCCGTCGTGAGATCCGGCGATGAGAACGACGGGACGGCCGAACCTCTCGACGAGACGCGACGCCACGATGCCGATGACGCCCTCGTGCCAGTCCTCGCTCCAGAGGACGTAGCCTCGCCGTCTGCGCTTCCGCTCCGGGAGCGCATCGACGAGGCCGGCAGCCTCCCGGAGGATCCGGTCTTCGACCGACTGACGGTCGCGATTGAGGTCCTCCAGATCGGAGGCGAGCTCCTTGGTTACGTCTGCGTCCTCGGTGAGGATCAGCTCGAGCGCGGCATCCGGCCGGCCGAGTCGCCCCGCGGCATTGATCCGCGGGGCGAGCCGGAAACCGACTGCGCTCGCATCGACGGCAGCCGGATCGACGCGCGCGCTCTTCATCAGCGCCTGCAAGCCCGGCCGGCGCGTGCACGCGAGCGCCAGGAGCCCAGCGGCTGCGAGCGCCCGATTCTCGTCCAGGAGCGGAACGACGTCCGCGATCGTCGCCAGAGCGACCAGGTCGAGATGCCGCTTCAGCGCCGGATGCTCGGGGCCGAGGAGCGCCTCCCCGAGCTTGTGCACGACCCCGGTGCCGCAGAGCTCGGGAAAGGGATACGAGGATGGGCGAGTCGCGACGACAGGGCAATCGGGGAGCGCGTCGCCCGGCCGGTGGTGGTCGGTGACCACGACCTCGAGACCGAGCGCCTTGGCCTCCGCAACCTCGTCGACGGCGGTGATCCCGCAGTCGACCGTTATCACCAGCCCGACTCCCTCCTCGGCGAGCTTGGCGAGCGTCGCCCGGGAGACGCCGTACCCCTCCTCGAAGCGGCTGGGAAGATGCCAGACGACGTCGGCGTCGAGCTCGCGTAGATAGAGGACGGCCAGCGCGGTGGCGCAGATCCCGTCGACGTCGTAGTCCCCGTGCACGCAGATGCGCTTGCCTGCGTCGATGGCGGCTCGGATGCACTCGATCGCGCGTGTCATGTCGCCGAGCAGGAATGGGTCGTGCCCGGGAAGCTCGGCCTCGAGAAAGCGCCGCGCGCTGTCAGGATCGTCGTAGCCGCGCCGCGCGAGCACCGCCGCGGTCACCTCGCTCAGCCCGAGCTCTCGCGAAAGCGTCGAGGCTGCGGCAAGGTCGAGAGGCTCGATCTTCCAGACACCCGTCACCCCGTTGACGGTACGGACACCGCCGGACGGCTACATCTGGTCCAGAGTCTCTCAGGCCCTACGGCGGTGAAGCGCGTCGATCACGATCTTGACCCAGAGAAGGACGAGCCCAATCGTCACGCCGACGACAACCATTGCGATCGGGGTGACGTATGCCATTTGCTCCAGCGAATACTTCGTCACCGCTGCGCCCACGAGCCATACGAGCAGCACAGCAACGACCATGATGGCCCAAATACGGCGGTCTCTCACATCCAGAAGCCTAGATACGCTGATCGCAGTGCTCGCGGCCAACTATCGCTCCGGCGACGATTTCGTGGTCGAGTTCCTCGGCCATCGTTTCGAGTTCAGCTCCGACGACTTCGCGGAGCGCGTTACGGCGGCCGCGGTGCGGCTGGAGCTCGTCGCGTCGAACGACCTGGACTCAGACGAGGCGGGCGACCTCGTCGAGCTCGTCGCCGACGGCCGGATCGTTGAGCCGCGGAGCGGGCTCGGGCTCTACCTCGTCCGGCACTGGGAGCACGTGTCACTCGTCAAGCAGGAGTCGCTCGTGTACTGGCTCCGCAAGCTCGTCTTTCGGGGCGCCTGGCTCGATCACCGGGTCAAGGAGGGCCTGCTCGACGTGTCGTGGGAGGACAACACGGGCGACTTCGGCTACGCGGAGCCGAAAGGCGGGCGGACGCTGCTCGAGCTCGCGCCCGTTCCGTCCTGGCGTGAGCTCCAGTACCGCGGCTGAGAAACGCACGGCCTGTCACTTGCGGTGGCAGTCACCCGCTTGTCCTCATCCGCCGATGGAAGCATGAAGGGCGAGGCAAGCCTCCCCCTACGCGTTCTCCGCGGTCACGCTGAACCCGACACGCCGCTCGGGGTCCGGGGCTGAGATCTCGATCGCCTTCACCGCGCCGATCGGGACGATCACCCGCCGGGGTTCCTCCCCCTCCATGCGGTGTGGGGTGAAGGAGAAGAATCCGAAGCCCGGGTCGGCGGCCGTCGTTGCGACGAGGTGCCGCGAGCCGTCCGCGAGCTCGATCCGGAGTTCCGCCTGCTCGAGCTCGTGCTCCTGCGCGAACTCGGCCGCCATGCGCGAGATGCGGGCGACGAACTCGTCCAGCGGGCCTGCCATCCCGGGCGTCCAGATATGCGGCACGGACGTCAAAAGAGCCCGTCGGAAGCCTTCGCAGCTCCGATGTGCTCGCGTCCGAGTGCCGTGATCACGCGGCCTCGTGGCGTCCGCTGAATGAAGCCGAGCTGCAGGAGATAGGGCTCGTAGACATCCTCGATCGTGTCCGACTCCTCCCCTAGTGAGACCGCCAAGGTCGATAGCCCCACGGGCCCCCCGCCGAACTTCTGCGCGATCGCCGAGAGCAGCTCGCGATCGGTGCGCTCCAAACCGACTGCGTCGACCTCGAGCAGCTCGAGAGCCTCGCGGGCGATGTCGAGGGTCACGGCGCCGGAATGGCGCACCTGGGCCACGTCGCGAATACGCCGCAGGATCCGGTTCGCCACGCGAGGCGTGCCCCGCGCGCGGCTCGCGATCTCCTCGCCGGCGGAGTTCTCGATCTCGACTCCGAGGATGCGGGCCGAGCGCCGAACGATCGAGGCAAGCTCGACGGGCTCGTAGTAGCCGAGCCGGAAGGTCATGCCGAAGCGGTCTCGTAACGGCGTCGTCAGGAGGCCCGTTCGCGTGGTCGCGCCGACCAGCGTGAACGGAGGGAGATCGAGCGTCAGCGTGCGGGCGCCCGCGCCCTGGCCGACGATGATGTCGAGACGAAAGTCTTCCAGAGCCGGGTACAGGATCTCCTCGATCGCCCGGTTCATGCGATGGATCTCGTCGACGAAGAGGACGTCGCGCTCCTGCAGGCCGGTGAGAATCGCCGCCATGTCGCCCTTGCGCTCGAGCGCAGGCCCGGCGACCGTGCGAATGCCGACGCCGAGCTCTTCCCGAATGATGGTCGCGAGCGTCGTCTTGCCGAGGCCCGGCGGGCCGACGAGCAGGACGTGGTCGAGCGCGTCTCCACGTTCTCGCGCCGCCTGGAGCGCGATCTCCAGCTGTTCCTTCGTACGTTCCTGGCCGACGAAGTCGTCGAGTCGACGCGGCCGCAGCGACTGCTCGACCTCCTCGTCACCCTCCTGCAGGACCGGCGCCAGGAACTGGCTTGTCATGCCGCGCTTCTCAGCGCCTCGCGCACGCGCTCTTCAGCAGGAAGCTCGGGATCGATCGGAGCCAACGCCTGCTCCGCCTCCACCATCGAAAAGCCCAACTCGACCAGCGCATCTCGCGCTACGAGCTCACCCGACGTCCGGGCATCTGCCACGGGCGCGATTGCGTCAGCAATCGAGCCCTGAAGCTCGAGGACGATGCGCTCGGCAGTCTTCTTGCCGATGCCCGGGATCGCCTGGAACCGCGCGGGATCGCGGAGCGCGATCGCGCGCCGCAGCTCCCCCGGCGGCGCGCTCGAGACCACGGCGAGCGCCACCTTCGGCCCGATGCCGCTCACGCCCAGGAGGTGGAGGAAGAGCTCGCGCTCGGCTGCCTCGGCGAATCCGTAGAGCTGGAGGGCATCCTCGCGGACATGAAGGTACGTCTCGAGCGTCACCTCGGTTGCGTCCGCCGCACGGCGAAGCGCGCTCGGCGTCGCCGCTACGAGGTAACCGACGCCACCGACGTCCAAGA
>JACCTK010000269.1 GCA_013812465.1 Actinomycetota bacterium | reverse complement strand
CCGTTCGTGACCGGCGCGCGCACCTGTTCACCATCTTCGGCGAGCCAGGTGTCGGAAAGAGCCGTCTCGCACGGGAGTTCGTCGACGGCCTCGAGCGTGCGAGCGTGCTCTCCGGACGCTGCCTCCCCTACGGGGAAGGCGTCACCTACTGGCCGCTCGCCGAGATGGTCAAGGCCGCCGCCGGGATCTCCGACGACGATCCGCTGGAGGAGGCGTTCGCGAAGCTCCGCGAGTGCTGCGAGGAGGAGACCGTCGCGGACGTGCTCGGGCTCGCATCCGGCATGCTCGAGGCTCTCGAGGGGGAGCGGAGCTCACAGGAGATCGCCTGGGCCGCGCGCGAGATCATGGTGACGCTCGCGGACGTGCAGCCGCTCGTTCTCGTCTTCGAGGACATCCACTGGGCAGAGGAGCCCCTGCTCGAGCTGATCGAGCATCTCGCCGACTGGGTGCGCGCGCCGCTTCTCGTCATCTGCCTCGCGCGGCCCGAGCTCTTGGAGCAGCGACCGGGTTGGGGTGGAGGAAGGGTGCGCTCGACCGCGATCGAGCTGGAGCCGCTGTCGGAGGAAGAGAGCGAGCTGCTCGTGGAGAAGCTCCTGGCTCAGCTTGCCGGAGCATCTGGCGAGCCGATGAAGGCTCCCTCGCGCGAGGTGCTCGAGCGAGCGGAGGGTAACCCGTTGTTCGTCGAGGAGACGATCCGCATGCTCCTCGAAAGCGGCGCGGGAAACGGCGCACCGGATCGCATCCCGGACACGCTGCAGGCGCTGATCGCCGCCCGCATCGACCATCTGCCGGCGGCAGGTAAGAGGCTGCTTCAGCGTGCGTCGGTTGTCGGTCGAGTGTTCTGGAAGGGGGCACTCGAGCACCTTTCCCCGGATGTCGAGGATCTGGACGCATTGCTCGAGGATCTTCAGCAGCGGGAGTTCGTCCTGCGCGAGCCCCGATCGTCGATCTCGGGCGAGCCCGCGTACCGGTTCAAGCATCTCCTCATCCGCGAGGTCGCTTATACGGGACTGGCGAAGCTCGCCCGTGCGCAGTATCACGCGCGGTTCGCCGAGTGGCTCGCCGATCGAACCGGCGAGGAGCTCCTCGAGATTCGCGCGTATCACCTCGATCAAGCAGTCGAGTTCCTGACCGAGCTCGAGGGCGCTCCTCCCGAGGAGCTCGCGCAGGAGACCGGCGCCGCCCTCGTGAAGGCGGCCAAGCGGGCGATGGCGCGTGAGGCCTACCCGACGGCCCGTAGGCTTGGGCTCCGCGCTCTCGAGCTCCGTCCGACTCTGGGAGCGCGGCACGTGGCCGCGCGCGCCGCGTGGCGACTACAGGACTGGGCGGCGGTCGAGATCGAGATGGAGAAGGTTCGCGATGAAGCTCACGCGCAGGAAGAGCTCGTGATCGAGGCGCTCGCGCTCACGGCGCTCGGCGAGGCCATGCTCAAGCGGCACGGCGATTGCACGGAGGCGAAGACGATCGTGGACAGAGCCCTCGAGCTGCTCGCGGGAAAGGATGACCCGGTCGCCCATTTCGACGCACTCACGGTGCGGGCGACTGCCAGTGCGTGGCTCGGCGAGATGGAAGACACCGTTCGCTATATGGAGCGGGCCTACGTGATCGCGCTCGACGCCGGGCGCAAGGACCTGCAGACGATCGCAGCGCAATTTCTTGCACAGACGCACATCCTCCGACTCGAGCTCGACGAGGCAGAGCTCTTGCTCACCCGGGCCCTCGAGCTCGCCGGGGAAAGCGGGAGTGTCCGTGCGCGCATCTGGGCGACGCTCTCCTACGGGTGGTTCTTGACCCTGAGGGGAGAGCTCGACGCCGCGGAGACGCTTTTCGAAGAGGTGCGCGCGAGCTCGATAGAGCTCGGTGTCGAGCCTGCAGTCGCAGCGGCACTGGCCAAGCTGGGCTGGATCGCGCGTTTGAAGGGAGACCTGAAGCGAGCCGAGAAGCTCATGCGCGAGTCGGTGCGGATCACGGAGACGCGAGGCGATCTGGGCGTGCTTCCCGACCTGCAGGCCGCGCTCGCCGAGACGCTGGCCGATCTCGGGAAGGTCGACGAAGCGGAGCGGCTCGCACTTGACGCTAGGTCGAACGCAGGTGTTCGAGATACGAGCGCTCAAGTGGCGGCCGCAACGGCACTGGCTGCTGTTCGCGCTGCGCAGGGACGCGGTCCTGAGGCGGAGGAGCTTCTCAACTCAGCGCTCGCGCTCGCGCGCGAAGGTGAGTTCAAGGTGTTCGAGCTCGAGCCGCTGGCGCGCATGATCGATCTCAGGCACACAGCAGGGGACAACGGCGATGCGACTGTCTATGAGACGCGTCTGGTAGAGCTCGCTCCGACGCCCTCCAGCACCGCCCGGATCGCCTGACTCGACCGCTCGTCCGGCGACTCGGAGATCACGGTTGCCGGACGCTCGAACGCGTCGAGCGCGTCGCGCAGTGGATCGGCGCGCAGCGTCCCCTCACCGTAGGGAAGGTGCTTCGTCTCGTTTCGGTTGGCGAAGGCGATGTCGGAGAAGTGGATGTGAAAGGGCGCCTCGTCGTCGAGCGTCTCATCGACGACGTGGAGCGCCTCGGTGAACGGCTCGGCGGCGAGAAACGCGCCGTCGCTCGTTGCGTGCATGTGGGCGAAGTCGAGCACCGGCCGCACCCAGGTCGTCCGTTGCGAGATCTCGACGACGTCGTCGAGTGACCCGAGGTCGCGGACGCGCCCCATCACCTCGACGCCGAACGTGACCGCGCGATCCTTGCCTTCGAGCCGTTCCCGAAGCGTCCCGAGCTGCTCCACCACTGCGTCGAGGGCGTCTTCCCGACTCCGCCCGAGTAGGAATCCCGGGTGGAAGACGACGAGCTCGGCGCCACAGGCGGTGGCGATGCCGGCGCTGCGGTCGAGAGCTCCCAGCGCGGACGTGAACTTGCGCCCGCTTGCCTCCAGGTGACCCATGAATCCGAAGAGCGGCGCGTGCACGGACAGCGCAATGTCGTGCTCTCGCGCGAGCTCGCCGAGTCGCTCCGCGAACGGGTAGTCCATCCAGAAGCCGCTCTCGAAGTCGATCTCGCACGCTGTGTAGCCGCGTTCGAGAAGGATGTCGAGCGCCTCCTCGGTTGACTCGCGTGACGGAAAGCGAGCAGGGCCGACGCGGATACTCGTTGACACGCCTTCATGCTAGTACTCGATGTGATTGGCTCCCGTCCGTGAAGGCCACGATGCTCCTCGCCGACTACGCGGTCGTCTCGGACGGGAAGCTCACGATCGTGGGCGGCGGCTGGTCTCAGACCGGCCCTGAGCCGGCGTCTTTCGGCGTGGGCCTTCTGATCCAGGTTCCGTGGGATCAGGCAAACACGGTGCACGTGTTCGCCGTGGAGCTCGTCGACTCGGACGGAGCGGAGGTCGTCCTCGACACGGAGGGCCAGGAAGACGAGCAATCGGTCGCGTTCGGAGGCGAGTTCGAGGTCGGGCGGCCTCCCGGCCTCAAGCCTGGAACTCCCCTCGACTTTCCCGTGGCCGTGAACTCGACGCCGCTCCCGCTCGAGCCCGGACGCTACGAGTGGCGTCTTACCATCGACGGCAATTCACGCGAGGACTGGACGCTTCCCTTCACGGTGCGCGGTGAAGAGGTGTGACGAATGACTTGGGCCAACAGTCCGTCCGACTGCCTCCGTACGCTCGAAGCATGTCCAGAGAGCCCTCCCGCATCGATCTCCTCGAGCTCGACATCGATCTCCGCATCTCCGATCTCTGGCGCGAGGCCGTCGACGTGTCCGAATGGAATCTCGAAGTCGTCGCCGCCTTCATCCGCGCGGCCTACGGCAAGGGGTACTGCGACGCGCTGACCGAGGAGTCCCTCGGCGAGCTCTGCATGGAGCACGGTTACCGCCTCCCGGAGCGACGCGCCACGACGTCCGCCTGGCGCGAGCGCGACGCCGCGTAAGCGCCTGTTCACGGGCTCTCCGGATTTCAGGGCTAGAATCTCTCTGTGGCACGCACGGCTAGTCCTGCGCGGCTCGTGATCGCCCTCTCGGTGGCTGCAGTCCTCGCTATCTTCCTGCTGTACACGTCGATCGCCGGAGGCGGCAATCCTTCGCTCGCGCCCAGTGAGCTCGCGGGCCGATCGGGCGAGGTGCAGCTCGCGGGCCTCGTGGTCGGCCCGGTCGCGGGCGACGCGCATGCCGGCGGTTTGACCTTCCGCCTCCGCGACATCGGCGAGAAGTCGAGCAAGGCGGTCTCCGTGCGGTACGCGGGCTCGGTTCCGGACCTCTTCAAAGTGGGACGCCACATCGTGGTCGATGGACGGCTGCAGGGGGGCATGTTCGTAGCGGAGCCGGGCTCGATGATCACGAAGTGCCCGTCGAAGTACGCGCCTAAGCAGTCCGGCGACCCCGCGTAGCACTCCATGGCCGAGCTCGGTCGCGCCGCCCTCGTCGTCAGCCTCGGTCTGTCCGTGTACGCCCTGGTGGCGGGCGCCGCGGCTGCGCACCTCGGTCGCCGGCGGCTCGCATTCTCGGCGCAGAACGCCCTTCTCGCCGCCTTCGCCTCGACCCTCATCGCCTCAGCAGTCTTGCTCTCGGCGTTGCTCCGAAACGACTTCTCGTTCACCTACGTCGCGAGAACGACGAGCGAGGCGCTTCCGACCGCCTACACGATCTCGGCGTTCTGGGGCGGGCAGGAGGGCTCGCTCCTGCTCTGGCTGCTCGTCCTCACAGGCTTCGCCGCTGCCGCGGTTCGATTGAACCGTGGCTGGGCGCGCGATCTGATCGTCTGGGTGGTGCCGGTCTTCGGGGCCGTCTCCACGTTCTTCGCTTTCCTCCTCGTCGCCGTCGCGAACCCCTTCGCGACCCAGGCGGCGCCTGCGGACGGCCTCGGGATGACGCCGAGCCTGCAGAACCCGTACATGCTCGCCCATCCGCCGCTCCTCTACCTGGGCTACGTCGGCCTCACGGTGCCGTTCGCCTTCGCCATCGGCGCGTTGCTCTCCGGCCGCACCGACGAGCGCTGGCTCGTGGCGACGCGCCGCTGGACGCTCGTGGCCTGGACGGCGCTCGGCATCGGCCAGCTCCTGGGCGCGCACTGGGCATACGAGGAGGTCGGCTGGGGCGGCTACTACGCGTGGGACCCGGTGGAGAACGCCGCGCTGATGCCGTGGCTCGCGGCGACCGCGTTTCTGCACTCGGTGATGATCCAGGAGAAGCGCGGCATGCTCCGCGTCTGGAACGTCCTCCTGGTCCTGCTCGCGTTCTCCCTGTCGC
The DNA here is from genome assembly GCA_013812465.1 of Actinomycetota bacterium. The sequence continues at coordinate 6,164 of JACCTK010000269.1, read as the reverse complement.
TATTCGGCACCTTCCTGACGCGCTCCGGAGTCGTCAACTCGATCCACTCCTTCACGCAGAGCTCGATCGGGCCCTGGTTCCTCGCCTTCATCGGGGTCGTCGTCACCGTGTCGCTCGCGCTCGTGTTCTGGCGGCTTCCGAGGCTCAGGTCGCCGACGAGGCTCGAGTCCGCGATCTCGCGGGAGGCGGCTTTCCTCTACAACAACCTGCTTCTGCTCGCCCTCTGCCTGACGATCTTCTGGGGTGTGGTCTACCCACTTCTCTCGGAGGCGGTGCGCGGCGAGGCCGTCGTGCTCGGCCGCGAGTACTACGACTTCTTCCTGCGCATCTTCGGGCTACCGCTGCTCCTGCTGATGGGGATCGGGCCGCTTATCGCTTGGAGGCGAGCGTCGCTTCGAAGCCTTCTGACGACGTTCCGCTGGCCGACGGGAGTGGCGTTCGTCACCGGTGTCGTCCTCCTCGCGCTCGGGGCCGGAAGCTCCGTTCCCGGACTGATCGCGTACACGTTCGCGGCATTCGTCGTCGCCACCATCACCCTCGAGTTCGTACGCGGAACCAGGGCTCGCAAGGCGCTCGGAGCGACCTCGTGGCCGGGGGCGTTCTCCTCGCTCATCGCTCGGAACCGGCGCCGTTACGGAGGGTACGTGGTTCACGCCGCGATCGTTCTGCTGGCGATCGGAGTCGCGGGCTCGAGCGCCTTCGACACCGTGGCCGAGGCGAAGCTGACGCGTGGGCAGACGATGGAGATCGGGGACTATCGGCTCCAGTACCGAGCGCTGGACGAGCGCATCGCCGCGAACGCCACAGAGATCCGCGCGGAGCTCGCGGTGACTCGCGGCGGCCGCGACCTGGGGACACTCGAGGCGGGGAAGAACGCGTACACGATCGAGGAGCAGGTCTCGAACGAGGTCGGGATACGCAGCGATCTCTTGACAGGGGAGGACCTCTTCGTCATCGCGGAGCAGATCGACCCCGATGGCACGGTGTATTTCCGCGTTTTCGTGAAGCCGCTCGTGAACCTGATCTGGCTCGCCGGGCTCGTCTTCCTCCTCGGCTCGCTGATCACGCTCTGGCCGGACGCGCGTGAGCAGCGCCGCCTTGTCGAGAGAACGCGGGAGATCGGCGTCCCCGCGACGAATTGACGCTGGCGTTGGCTCTCGCTGCGCTTCTCGCGGTGGCCTCGGTGGTCGTCGTGGCGCTCCCGTTTCTCAGGGATCCCGAGCCCGTTTCTGACGCTCTCGACGAGCTCGACGCAGCTGAGCGACATCGCCTGGAACTTGTCGAGACGCGCGACCGGGCCCTCGCCGCCCTCAAGGAGCTCGAGTTCGACCACAGGACCGGCACCGTTTCCAACGACGACTACAGAGCGCTCGTGGGCCCCCTCCGCCGCGAGGCTGCGGGCGCGCTGCAGGCGCTCGAGCGAGACGGCGCCACGCGAGGCGTCGACGGGATCGAAGAAGAGGGACGTCCGACCGGCGAGCGAATCTCATGAGCATGCGACGGCTCTGGGTCGTTCTCGGGCTCACGCTTGCTCTTGTCTTCGCCGCGTCGGCCGCGGGGCAGGATCCGGAGGCCGAGAAAGCGCAGGTCGACCAGCGCCTCGCCGAGCTCCAAGCGGAGATCTCGGCGGCGAAGGAGCAGGAGGGCGTTCTCACGTCTCAGCTCGGCGCGGTGGTGTCCGAGCTCCGCGCCGCGCAGTCAGCCGTCGAGCAGGCGGAGGGGAGCCTCGATCTGCTCGAGGCAGAGCTCGTGTCCGAGCAAGAGCGGCTCGAACGTCTCACCGCGCTCCTGGGGGAGCAGACCCGCCGCCTTCATCGCCTGCAAAGGGAGTACCGTCGCGCGGTCGAGATCCTCGAAGCGCGCGTCCGGGCGATCTATATCGAGGAGGAGCCGGACGCGCTCTCGGTGCTCGTCTCGGCGACGACGTTCGGCGACCTGATCGACGGCTACGAGTTCGTGAGCCGAATCGGGCGCCAGGATCAGCGGATCGCGGGCCAGGTGGAGTCGGCCAAGAGACGGGCGGCGGAGAAGCGTCGCGCGACCGAGCACACGGAGCGCCTGGCAGCGGCCACCGTGTCGGTGATCGCAGCCCGCGCCGACGAGGCTCGCAGCGTTCGCAACGAGCTGGCCTCGAATCGCGACACGCTCGCGGCGGCTCGGCGGCTCAAGCGGAGCGCGCTGGCGACCTCACGGGACACGCGGGAGGAGTATCTGCAGGAAGTCGAGGCGCTCGCGGCCGAGAGCGCGTCGCTAGCTGCGGCAATCCGGGAAGCGCAGGCTCAGGCCGCGGCCGGCTCCAGCGGCGCCGGCACTGCGTCGGCCTCGGGCTTCATCTGGCCGGTGAACGGGGCCGTCGTCAGCGGTTTCGGTTGGCGCTGGGGGCGGATGCACGAGGGAATCGACATCTCCGCCTCGTCAGGAACTCCGATCTGGGCCGCCGCGGCCGGAACCGTCATCCATGCGGGCTGGCTCGGCGGTTACGGAAACCTCGTGGTCGTCGACCACGGAGACGGCCTCGCGACTGCGTACGCGCATGCCTCGGCAATCCTCGTCGGCGTTGGGCAGCAGGTCTCGCAGGGGGAGACGTTGTCCCTCGTGGGCTCGACCGGCAACTCGTCCGGTCCACACCTGCACTTCGAGGTGCGCGTGAACGGCGCCGCCGTCGACCCGCTCTTCTATCTGTAAAAGGCAAGGCTCGTCTCGCCTCTACGCAGCGGCTGAGATCTCGGGCGGGATCACGCTGTGCAGGTCCGGAAACGCGCGCCAGTGCTCGTCCAGGCCGAGGCCGTAGCCGGCGAAGAGATCGTCGGGAACGGTGAATCCGATGTAGCGCAGGGGGATTTGGTCGACGAGCCGCCTGTACGGGCGATCGAGGAGCGTCACCGCTGCGAGGCTCGCGGGGTTGCGGGGAGCCAGCGTCCTGCAGAGGAAGTGCAGGGTCAGACCCGTGTCGATCACGTCCTCGACGATGAGCACGTGGCGATCCTCGAGGGGCGAGTCGACATCTTTCAGCAGGCGCACGCCACCGTCGTCGGCGCCGGTGTATGCAGCCAGCTCCACGAGGTCGAGCGTGTGCGGGATGGGCAGCGCGCGCGTGAGATCGGCCAGAAAGACGACGCTCGACTTGAGAGGTGCGATCAGAATCGGGTTCAGCCCTTCGTAGTCGCGCGCAATCTCCTCCCCGAGCTCCGCGACGCGTGTCGCGATCTGGTCGCGTGTCAGGTAGACGGCGCCGACCGCGCCGTGCTCTGAAGTGAGGCTCGTCGCCACCACTAGATGCTTGATCGGGAATTGGCGCGCAGTCGGGGGCGGTCACGACCAAGCCGGGCGAGGGTGGCGATCTGGCGCCGTGTCGTGGCCGTCCGCCGGCCCGCCGTGAATTCCCGATCAAGCATCTAAGACGCGAGGCGCAGCCGATAGCGCTGTGCGAGCCTCTCGATGTCGCGGCGGTAAAAGAGCTTGACACGGACCTCCGGATACAGCCGCCGAAGCTCGCGAAGCTTGCGGTTCTTGCGGGTGACGAGCGATTGCTTCATCACGGTGACCTCGATGAACAGGTCTTGCTCGGGGAGGTAGAAGTCGGGGGTGAAAGCGCTGACCACACGGCCTTCCGCATCGCGCTCGAGAACGAACGAATGCGGCTCATAGTCCCACCGGATGCCGTAGTAATCGAGAATCTTGGCGCACTCGAGCTCACTACGATTGACAAAGCGCGGAGGCTTCGATCCGCAATATGCCTGGAAAACAGGGCTTTCAACCAGCACCTTCGCCACGGTACCAACCACCTCGGACGCCGCTCCCCTCGTAGAATGCGGCCATGGCCAAGTCCGGGACCACGTTCCGTATCGCGCAGATCTCGGATCTGCATTGCGGTGGGCCGTACTTCGAGGTCAGCCTGCTGGAACGCGCGATCGGCGAGATCAACGAGCTCGAGCCTGACGTCGTCGTGTGCTCTGGAGATCTCACCACCTTCGGATTCCGACACGAGTACCTCACCGCTTGCGAGTACATGGCTCGCCTCGATTGCGAGTCGATCGTCGTCGTGCCTGGAAACCACGACTCCCGCAACGTGGGTTACGTGCACTTCGAGGAGATGTTCGGCGAGCGTAACTCGGTGCTCCGCAAGAACGGCGTCGCCATTGTCGCCGTCGACTCCAGCGAGCCGGATCTCGACCACGGTCAGATCGGGAGGGGCCGGTATCTCTGGATCGAGGAGCAGTTCTCGCAAGAGGCCTCCGATCTGAAGATCTTCGTCCTTCATCATCATCTACTGCCCGTGCCCGGCACCGGCAGGGAACGAAACGTCGTCTACGACGCGGGCGATGCGATCGAGTGCCTGCAGCGAGCGGGCGTGCGCCTCGTGCTCTCCGGGCACAAGCACGTGCCCTACGTCTGGCGACTAGAGGATCTCTTCGTCGTGAATGCCGGAACCGTCTCGTCGCTTCGTCTGCGCGGGAACACGAGGCCCTGTTACAACGTCATCGAGGTGGCCGACCGCAAGGTCGACATCTGGCGGCGGCATCCGTTCCACGACGAGGTGAAGCTCGTCTCGTTCTCGCTCGACACGCTCGAGTACGCGAAGTTCACCGGCGCCATCGAAGACGAGATCACCGCCAAGACGTGAGGGCCCTCGCGATAGTCGACGGCGAGCACTATCCGTCCGTCGTCCGCGACGCGCTCGCCGAGCTTCCCTACGAGTTCGTAGCCGCCGTTCTCGCTGGAGGCATGGAGAAGCTGCGTGGCGAGGAAGACTACGGCGTTCCCCTCGCCGAGGATGTCGACTCGGCGTTCGAGCGTTACCAGCCCGAGGTCGTCGTCGATCTCTCCGACGAGCCGGTCCTCGGCCCTGTCGAGCGCTTCGCGCTAGCCAGCCGAGTTCTGGCAAAGGGCGTTCCCTACATCGGCGCTGATTTTCGTCTCGATCCTCCGACGTTCGCGCCCTTCGACCTTCCCTCGATCGCCGTCGTGGGCACGGCCAAGCGTGTCGGCAAGACCGCAGTGACGGGGCATGTGGCACGCGTGCTCGCGAAGGACAACCACGTCGTCGTCGTCGCCATGGGGAGGGGAGGGCCTGCGGAGCCCGAGACCATCAGCGTGCCGCCCACGGTCGAGGCGCTGCTCGAGCTTTCGCGGGAAGGACGTCATGCGGCGTCCGATCATCTGGAGACCGCTGCCCTTGCGGGTGTCGAGACGGTGGGCTGCAGACGTTGTGGAGGCGGCCTCGCGGGGGCGGTGTTCACGTCGAACGTCCTCGAGGGCGCGCGCGTGGCGGCCGAGCTCGATCCCGATCTCGTCGTCTTCGACGGCAGTGGCACCGCGCTGCCCCCGATCGCCACCGACCGAACGATCGTCGTCGTCGGCGGCTACCAGGATCCAGTCATCGCCGCTGGATATCTGAACACGTTCCGCCTCCTCCTCGCCGACCTCGTCGTCCTGACGATGGCGGAGGCCGGTTCGGGCTGGCGGCAGACGTACGACGCCGTGCGGGCCGTCGTCCCCTCAAAGGTCGAGATCGTCCCGACGGTGCTCCGACCGCGGCCGATGGCGAGCGTGACCGGACGGAAGGTGGCGTATTTCTGCACCGCGCCGTCCGAGACGCATGAGGTGATCGCGCAGCATCTCGAGGCGGAGCATGGCGCAGACGTCGTTCATGTCTCCGGCAACCTCGCGGACCGAGGCGCGCTCGAAGAGGAACTCGAGAAGCTCGATGCAGACGTCCTTCTCGTCGAGGTGAAGGCGGCCGCGGTGGACGTGGTAGCCGAGTTCGGCTCCGCGAACGAGATGGAGGTCGTGCTCGTGGCCAACGATGTAGAACCACTCCCCGGGCATCCGGACCTTGACGAGATAGTGCTGGAAATGGCACGAATAGTGGTATGAGCGAACGCCGTCACGTCACACCGTTGCCACTGGGTGACGAGATCCCGTTCTCCAAGGGGCTCATGGCTCGCGCGCTGGTGGTCACGGGGCTAGACCCCGAGCGCGCCTATCTGATCGCGCACCGCGCCGACCGCGACCTCGCCGAACGTGGCGTCTCGACTCTCGATCTCGATCGGCTCGGCGAGCTCGCCGCCGATGTGATCGGGAACGAGCACGCTGCGATCACGGTAGGTCGTCTCAAGCGGTTGAGCGCGCTCCAGCAGCTCGAGCAGCCGCTGCTTCTACTC
>JACCTK010000261.1 GCA_013812465.1 Actinomycetota bacterium | reverse complement strand
ACAGCTCCTTGAACTCGTGGAACCGCGACCCGTCGACGATGCGCGCGATCACCTCGCGCGCAGCGAGCTCGTGGCGGAAGTCCTCGGGAATCAGGCCGTAGAGCTCGGAGGGATCGAGCTCGGGCGGCTCCGGGCGGGCGATCTCCCACGGGCTGGGCGGCGGCGGGTCGAGATGCCGCACGATCTCGCGGCAGATCGCGAGCGCGTGCTCGTCCGAGGTCGCGTAGTGGTCGGCGACTCCCGACCGGCGCGCATGGACGTCGGCTCCGCCGAGCTCCTCTGCCGTAACGTCCTGCCCCGTCGCCGCCTTGACGAGCGGCGGGCCGCCGATGAAGATCGTGCCCGTCCCGCGGACGATCACCGTCTCGTCCGACATCGCCGGCACGTAGGCCCCTCCCGCGGTGCAGGAGCCCATGACCGAGGCGATCTGCGGGATCCCGAGCGCCGACAGGCGCGCCTGGTTGAAGAAGATGCGCCCGAAGTGCTCTCGGTCGGGGAAGACCTCGGCCTGGAGCGGCAGAAACGCGCCGCCGGAGTCGACCAGATACAGACAGGGGAGACGGTTCTGGCGCGCGACCTCCTGCGCGCGCAGATGCTTCTTCACGGTGAGCGGGTAGTAGGAGCCGCCCTTGACGGTCGCGTCGTTGGCGACGATCACGCACTGGCGGCCCTCGACGACCCCGATCCCGGTGACGATGCCTGCCGAGGGCGCGTCCCCGTCGTAAAGCTCCCACGCGGCGAGCGCGTTCAGCTCGAGGAACGCGGTCCCAGGGTCGACGAGGCGGTCGATTCGCTCCCGTACGGGGAGCTTTCCTCGCGAGCGGTGGCGTTCGACGGACTTCTCGCCGCCGCCCTGGGCGATGAGCGAGCTTCGCTCGCGTAGCTCCGTGACGAGTTGCTCCATCCGCTCCTGGCGTGCGCGAAAAGAGTCAGCCGCGCGATCCACCTGCGTCGAGAGCACCGCCATCGGCGCGTGAGCCTATCGCTTGCCCCATTGCACGGCGTCCGCGACACTCCCGGAACAACCGCCCGAAGCGAGGGGAGAGCATGAGCGACACGGTGAAGTACGTCCTCGACGAGACCCGCCTGCCCGAGGCCTGGTACAACCTCGTGGCCGATCTCCCCGAGCCGCCGCCGCCGGTGCTCCACCCGGGAACGGGACAGCCCGTTGGCCCCGACGACCTCGCGCCGCTCTTCCCGATGCAGATCATCATGCAAGAGGTCGCGACCGACCGGTTCCTGACGATCCCGGAAGAGGTGCGCTCGGTGTACCGCCAGTGGCGGCCGACGCCGCTCTATCGCGCGCGACGTCTCGAGAAAGCGCTCGAGACGCCCGCGCGCATCTACTACAAGTACGAGGGCGTCTCTCCTGCGGGCTCGCACAAGCCCAACACCGCGGTCCCGCAGGCGTTCTACTCTAAGCAAGAAGGCGTCACCCGCCTGACCACGGAGACGGGCGCCGGCCAGTGGGGATCGGCGCTCGCGTTCGCGGGCGCGGTCTTCGGGCTCGAGGTCGAGGTCTACATGGTCAGGGTCTCATACGACCAGAAGCCGTACCGGCGAGGGCTCATCGAGGCGTACGGGGCGCGCGTCGTCGCGAGCCCGTCGGACGAGACGAACTCGGGGCGCGCGATCCTCGCCGAGCAGCCCGACTCGACCGGCAGCCTCGGAATGGCGATCTCCGAGGCAGTCGAGGCGGCGGCGACGAGAGAGGACACGAAGTACTCGCTCGGCTCGGTCCTGAGCCACGTGCTCATGCACCAGACCGTCATCGGACAGGAGGCGAGCGCGCAGATGGAGCTGGCCGAGGATTACCCAGACGTCGTCATCGGCTGCACCGGTGGGGGCTCGAACTTCTCCGGGATCTCCTTCCCCTTCATCGGCCGCGCGCTCCGGGACAACAGCAAGATCCGCGTGGTTGCCGTCGAGCCCGCCGCGTGCCCGAGCCTGACGAAAGGGCTCTACGCCTTCGACTTCGGAGACACCGGGCATCTGACGCCGCTCGTGAAGATGCACACGCTCGGGTCGACGTTCGTCCCCCCACCGTTCCATTCGGGTGGCCTCCGCTACCACGGCATGGCGCCGCTGGTGAGCCATCTCAAGGAATTGGGCCTGATCGAGGCCCGCGCGTACACGCAGACAGAGGTGTTCGCCGCGGGAGTCGAGTTCGCGCGGGTCGAGGGAATCCTGCCCGCGCCCGAGGCCAATCATGCGGTCAAAGCCGCGATGGACGAGGCGATCCGCTGCCGCGAGGAGGGAGAGTCGCAGGCGATTCTCTTCAATCTCTGCGGCCACGGCCACTTCGACATGCAGGCGTACATCGACTACGCGGCCGGCAAGCTCGTCGACCACGAGTACTCGGAGGACGAGGTCGCGATGGCGCTCGCCGGCCTGCCGGCGGTCGCGGTGTGACGGAGGCCGCGGGAGAACGAGAGCTCGCCGTTTCGACCTTCAACCGAGTATGGGAGCTTCTGGGGGTCGCCGAGCGGAGCCCAGAAGAGATCGACGAGATGATCCACGCGGCGCACGTCTCCTGCTACGTCTGGGGCAAGGTCGGCACGGCTGCCAACGTCGCTCGTGGCGAGTGGCAATGCGCGCGCGTCTACGCCACCCTTGGGCACGCAGAGACTGCGCTCTGGCATGCGCGGCGCTGTCTCGAGCTGACCGAGGCCGGAGGCGAAGGCTTCGAGGACTGGGACCTGGCGAGCGCACAGCAGGCGGTGGCGCACGCATATGTCGCAGCGGGTAATACGGAGGAAGCACGCCGCTGGGCCGGGCTTTCCCGAGCAGCGCTCGCCGGTGTGGAGAATCCAGTAGACCGGGAGCTCATTGAGAGCCAGATCGCCGAGCTCGGCATGTAGGCGGCGAGATCGTTTCTCGTCGGGTCGGCGCGGGTATGTGGTGAGCCGAAGAAGCACCGACCGAAAAGAGGAGAAACCCGATGGACGCATGGATCTGGATCGTGATCGCGCTCGTGGCGATCGTTGCAGTCGGGCTCATCGCGATGATGGCGATGAGGAAGCGGCAGACGTCTCACCTGCAGGAGCGCTTCGGCCCGGAGTACGACCGCACGGTCGACGATACGGGCGGTCAACGCGACGCGGAGCGCGAGCTCCGAGACCGCGAGAAGCGGCACGACGAGCTCGACATCCGGCCGCTCTCAGAGGAGGCGCGCGGACGCTATGCGGACGAATGGCAGAGCGTCCAGGCCCGCTTCGTCGACGAGCCGGAGGACGCTGTCCGAGACGCCGATCGTCTCGTCCAGCAGGTCATGGGCGAGCGTGGCTATCCGACGGACGACGACTTCGAGAGTCGCGCCGCAGACGTCTCGGTCGACCATCCCGAGGTTGTCGAGAACTACCGTGAGGGTCACGCCCTCTGGCGTCGTTACGACGAAGCCAACGGTCAAGGGGAAACCGAGGATCTACGCCAGGCGATGGTGCGCTTTCGCGCGCTGTTCGAGGAGCTCCTGGAAGGCGACCGTGTCGGAGAGGTGAGCTGAGATGGCTGACGACGAGCGCACCACCATGGCCGAGAACGACACCAGCACCACAACCGATGAGGAGAGCGCCCCGATGTCCGACGACCAGAGCGCGACGACCGCCGACGAACGGCTGAGCACCGCCGACCTCGTGCGCGACCCCGGCGACACCGATGACGTGGTGGATCGCGGAGGGGAATCCGGCGAGCGGGAGCCGCTCTTCGCCGGAGACGACGCCGAGCGCTTCCGCTCACGCTGGCAGGAGGTGCAGGCCGGTTTCGTCGACGAGCCCCAGCAGGCGGTGAAGGACGCTGACTCCCTCGTGGCGGAGCTCATGCAGCGACTTGCCGAGACGTTCTCGCAGGAGCGCACGAACCTCGAGTCGCAGTGGGACTCGGGAGACGACGCGTCGACGGAGGATCTGCGCGTAGCGCTGCAGCGCTACCGCTCGTTCTTCGATCGCTTGCTCTCCGCGTAGACGAGAAAGCAAAGACACGCCTCGCCCTCGATTTGCAGTCGCGAGTCGAGGGCGAGGCGAGCTACCCTGCACGGGATCAGCCGCCCGCGGCTCGCGAATGCTCGAGGCGCGTCAACGCCATCGCCTCCGCCGCGGCGGAGGCAGCCGGCCCGGCTATGGCCGCCAGAAACGTCGCCGCGTCGATCTCGAAGGCTCGCACGCGCGTCTGCGCGGTGACCGTCGCCGTCCGCGGAACCGTTCGTAGAAGCGCGATCTCGCCGACGCCTTCTCCGGGGCCGCAGGTGCGTAGCGATCGTCTATCATCGCTGACGTCCGCCAACCCCTCTGCGATCAGCAAATAACGGTCGCCCGGCTCGCCCTTTTGCATGAGGACAGCGCCGGGCTCGAAAGCGACCGGCACGAGGCTCGCCGCGAGGCGATCGAGTACGGTCAACGGCAGCGGGACGAAAAGGGGGTTGCGCCGAAGGAGCGCGAGGTGCTCTTCTGGAGGTGCCGTACCTCGGACGCCGCGGACGACGGGGCGCCAGGTCAGGACCGCAAGCAGCGGAAGCACGGCACCGGCGACAACGAAGGCCATTCTCACTCCGACCAGGGACACGAGTGCCGGAGCGACCAGGCTCCCCAGGAGGAGCCCGATCCCGAATAAGCCTTCCATGATCGCGAACATCGCGACCCGGTCCTCGTTGCGTACACCACGCTGGACCAACGTGAAGCCGGTGACGTCGAGTACCGCGTTGCTCACTCCGGTGACGAAGAGCGCCGCGAACGCCAGCGCGGCCGTGGGTATCGCGCCGATGAGGATCAGGGGGAGCCCCCAGCAGGCGAGCGCGATCATGCAGACTCGTGCGAGGTGCTTTCCGCCTCCGAGGCCGAGCGCAGCGAGCGCGCCGACGAGCCCGCCGAGACCGATCGCCGCGTTCAAGAGCCCGATACCGGTGTCGCCCATGTCCAGCAGCTCGATGGAGGCGACGACGATGAGGGTGATCAGCAGGCCACGGACGAAGACCTGGACGACAAAGTTGCCGATGAGCAGCGCAGCATGCGGGTACCGCCGCAACACGTGAGGAGCGTCTGCGAGCCGAAACCGCGAGCTGCGATCGGCGCCGATTCCACCGCGAGCGTCTTCCGCGCGCTCGAAGCTGATGCCCGTTGCAGCAGCCGCGGCCCCTGCAAAGGCGGCGGCGATCAGCAGGCTCGCCGCCGTGGATCCGGTTGCTGCGACGAGCAGTCCGGCCAAGAGCGGGCCGAGGAACGTTCCGATGCCTTCGCCGGTGCTCGACGCGACGTTCGCGGCCACGAGCTCACGTGGTGTGCGTGCGAATGCGGGAAGCAGCGCGCTTTGAATCGGGCGCACCAGCGATCCGGCGCCGGCGACCACCGCCGCGAGCGCATAGGTCGCCTCGACCGGCAGCCCGGCGGCAACGACGATCGCGGTTGCGGCCGCCCCTGCGGCGCGGACGAGATTGATCGCGGTGAGCATCCGGTCGCCGCGATATCGCTCCACCAGGGTCGCTGCGAACGGCGCCGCGATGATGGCGGGTACAACGCGGACCGCGCCGAGGATCCCGGCCGCCAGCGCTCCTCCGGCCTCGTAGGCGACGATCAGCAGGACGACGAGGAGCGCCCAATCGGCCGCGGTCCCCGCCGTCCAGGCGATCTCGACCCTGCGGATCGAACGGTTCCCGAGCACCTCTCGAACGGCGGCTGCGGCTGCCGAGGTTGTACCTCCGCTCATAGAGGCATCATCTCCCGTCGGCGGCGTTTGCGTGCGGCCTGGACGTGGGTAGGAAAGTGCGATGGTGAGCAGCGTCCCTCCCCACGTGCGGAAGTCCTTGGCAGTGAAGCCGCTCCCGAGATGCTCGGCGATGTAGTCGTTCAGCACGGGCAGGGCGCTCGATCGACGACTTCCGACTAAAGAGCGGGCGTCCGGCGCGCCTGAACGCCGACCAGCGGGCGCTCCTTCACCTGCTCCGCTTCGACGCGCGCTAGAGAAGTTTCGACCCCACGCTCTCGGGTACGCCGGAGAGATCCAAACGAATTCGAGGAGGACTCATGCAACAGGTTGACCAGGAAAAGCTCCGCGATAAGCTCGCCGACTACGTGGAGGACGCGCACGCGTTCGAGTCGAGCGTTGTCGACAATCTCGACACGATGATCGGCACGATCGACGATCCGAGGCTCAAGGAGGTGCTGCAGCGAAACCGGCAAGTGAGCCGGCAGCACGTCGAGCGTCTCAAGCAGCGGCTCGAGCACATGGATCGCGGCACGCCGGTGCGCAAGCGCATCGAAGGCGTGGCGCTCGCGCTGATGAAGGGTGTCACCGATGTCCTCCGCACGGACGCGCCGGGCAAGGTGGGACGCGACGCGTACCTGCTCGCGCATTCGCAGGTGGCCGCCTACGAGCTGCTCAGCCGGCTGGCCGACGCAGCCGGCGACGTGCAGACCGCCGAGCTCGCGCGTGAGCATCTGGCTGAGGACAAGAAGTGCGCCGACGAGGTGGCAGAGCAGTGGGACGGGTTCTTCGAGCTGACGCTCGCCGGCTGGCGCGACCGCGTCACCGAGACGACGACCGCGAGCGTCTAGCTTGGCTGGCGAGGTCAGACCGCCAAGTGGTCTGACCTCGCTTTCTTCCGGGATCTCAGGTTTCCGGCCTTGTCGGTAGGGGAAAGCGCCGTCTGACAAGAGGAGGCTGACATGGAGACCTGGCAAGTGATCACTTTGGCAATCGTCATCGGGGCGGTGATCGTGCTCGCCGTCGGGGTGATGGCGGTCGCGTCGAAGAGAAGGAGGCGCGCGCATCTGCAGGAGCGCTTCGGGCCGGAGTACGACCGGGCGGTATCGACATCGGGGCGGCGAGACGGCGAGAGTCGTCTGAGCGAGGTCGAGAAAGAGCACGATCAGCTCGCGATACGCGATCTGCCGGCGGCGGCGCGAGAGCGCTATCTCGAGGAGTGGCAGCAGGCCGAGGCGCGCTTCGTGAACGATCCCGCCGAAGCCGCTCGCGCGGCGGAGCGCCTGGTGGCCCGCCTGCTCGAGGATCGCGGGTATCCCGTCAACGGGGACACGGAGGCAAGCGTGGCGCACGTCGCTGTCGACCACCCCGGCGTGGCCGAGCGATACCGACATGGTCAGGCGATGGTCGACGAGGACGGCGGCGACAACACGGAGAACCTGAGGAAGGCGATGATCGACTTCCGGTCGGTTCTCGACGAGCTCGTCGGCAGCGGGGAGCCAGTCGCCAGCGGCGAGCCGACAGAAGCGTAAGCGCGCGAATCTCTGGGAGTCTGGCCGCAAAGCCAGACTCCCATCAAGTGGACGTCAGAGCGTTCGCGCCGCAACGGGACTCAGAGCGCCCGCCGCGAAGCGCCGAGTCGATACGCCGTAACGCGCTGGGCAGCTCTAGCGACTACCGGCTGCCGGCGAGGATCGCCTCGGCCTCGGCCACCGACTGAACGGGTGTCACGCGCGAGACCAGACCGTCCCGAAATTGGAAGGCCCACACCACGGGGTCGTCTCTCAGGACCCGGTCGTCGTCCATCCACCTCAGACGTCCTTCGACGACCACTCGCTCGTCGTCGAGCGGTCGATACACCTCGGCGATCAGCTCATAGAACTTGCCCGCGATCCGATCGAAGAAGGCCTTCGCGTCGCCCTTTCCCCGGAGCACGTCTCCAGGCCGGGTCGACTTCAGCACCCATTCGACATCGGGATGCAGCAGAGCGAGCATTCCGGCGACATCGCCTTGCCGGAAGAGCGCGAAGTAGCGCTCGGCCAGCCGAACGCTCTCGACTCGGCCCCTCACATCGGGAACCTCGATCATGCCCCGAACAGTAATACGATATCGCCGCAGCGGGCGGGTCCCCCCCCACCCGCTGCAGCTCCTGGCGCCTCGCCCGGGGACGAGGCAAATCGGCGGGCGCCACAAGCGCCTCGCACTGTCGGTTCCCTCGCCCGCGCATCGTCAAACGCGCCCAGAGCTCAGGTGTTTGGGCGAGGTAAGGAGAGTCTCCTCTCGACGATCCTGGGGATCATTCTCGCGCTCATCGGCTTGGTCGCGTTCGGCGGATTCGCACGCGGCCGCTGGTATTGAGTCGTCGACCGGCTCAGTCGAATCCACCGCGAGCCTCGGCTCGTCCCCTTCGGCGACGCCCGCGAGAGCCACCTTCGACGCGCGGGCCGGCGACCATCCGGGCCGCGACTCGGAGCGTTCGCCGAAGGGCGAAACGGGGTACGAAACATCGTCATGGGCTCCCAGGCGCGAGAAGGCTCGGCAGTTCGCGGGGTGCTCGCGGCCGGGGACACGCGTCTCGAGCGGCGGGCGAAGGCATGGCTGCTCGCTCTCGCTCGTGTGATGCGTCCTCTGCGCGCGCGTTCCTCACGCGAGCAGGAGGACTCGTGATCGTCGAGCCCGAAGGATCCCTCGCTGCATGACGATCCTGCCTGGAAGTCCCACCGAAGCCCCGGAGCGCCCGATCGTGGTGCGACCCGAGCCGCGCGTCGTCTCCATCCGTCCGGTCACCGTGATCGCGGTGCTCGGGATCGCGGTCCTCGTCGGACTGGTCATGATCCTCCTCTATCTCGCCTGGCAGGTCCTCACCTGGATCCTCGTGGCGGTGATCCTCGCGTGCGCGCTCAATCCTGCTGTCGAGGGGTTCGAGCGCAGGGGGATGAGACGGGCGTATGCGGCCAGCATCGTCTTCTTCCTCGCGCTCCTGACCATGGCGGGAGTCGGCTTCCTGGTCATCCCGCCCCTCGTCACCCAGGTATCCGACTTCGTCGTCGCCCTCCCCGACTTCATCGACGATCTCACGCGAGGACGCGGCCCGCTCGGCTGGCTGCAGGACGATTACCAGATCGTCGATCGCATACGTGAGGCGATCGACGCCCAGGGACCGGGCGGCGTCCTGGGGCTCAGCCTGCCGGTGCTCGATCTCGTTCGGAGCGTGGTGACCGTGGTCGTCGCGACGATCACGATCATCTTCCTGACCTTTTTCATGCTTCTCGAAGGCCCGCGCACGATCCGCGGCGCGCTCGGCCTGCTAGCCCCTCAGACGCGTATCCGCTACGAGCGAGTCGGGTACGAGATCTACAAGACGATCAGCGGCTACGTCACTGGGAACCTCCTGATCAGCCTCGTCGCCGGAGTCGTGTCGACGGCCGTGCTGTTCGGCGTGGGTAGCGACTTCGCGATCGCGCTCGGACTGCTCGTCGCGATCCTCGATCTGATTCCGCTCGCGGGGGCGACCCTGGCGGCGATCATCGTGTCGACGGTCGTGTTGATCGAGACCAACTGGGTGCGCGGCCTGATCGTCGTCGGGTTCTTCCTCGCCTACCAGCAGTTCGAGAATCACGTGCTGCAACCGCTCGTCTACGGCAGGACGGTGCAGCTGTCTCCGCTCGCGGTGCTGCTTGCCGTCCTGATCGGCGCGCAGCTCGCCGGCGTAATCGGCGCGCTGATGGCGATTCCGGTGGTCGGCACGCTGCTCGCCATCGGCCGTGAGCTCTTGCACTATCGCCGTAAGGCTGCGATCGAGACACCGCCCGGCGTCAACCTGAACATCGACAGGTCAGTGGGGGAGGAAACGTGAGATCGGGATCGTCGAGCTGTCTCTCGAGGTTCCGATCGAAACCGCGTAGGGGCGAGGCTTGCCTCGCCCTCGCTCGTCGTCGGAACATGGAGGGCGAGGCTTGCCTCGCCCTCGCTCGTCGTCGGAACATGG
>JACCTK010000241.1 GCA_013812465.1 Actinomycetota bacterium | reverse complement strand
TCCGCACCTCCGGAACATCTTCGGCAAGCTCGGACGTCTCGTTTGAGAACCGCGGCGAGCGCCTTCGCTTTCGTGGTCGCCGCTGTCGTGCTCGCCTTCGTCGGGTAGCGGGGGACGGCGCGGCTGGGCGACGTCGGCATCGGAAGCGCCGTCGGAGCAGCGCTCGCCGGGTTGCTCGCCGGATCGGGGCTCGTGCTCGCGCGCCGCGCCAGGCCGGCCCGAACCTAGTCCGAACCGCTGCCAAGGGAGGTCGCCCTCGAGCGGCCCGGATAGGCGACGCGGCGCGTGAGCGCGCACGCGGGGATGGCCCGTTCACGCATTCGAACAGGCGCTGCTCGCCGTCGGCGAGGCCTAGCGGCGACGCGGCGCGGGAGGCCTTGAGCTTCCCGCGCCCGCTTCGTCCCGACGAGCGGCTCCAATTCCCTAGGTCGGTAGCGATGGCCGTCTCTGCCATTCAGCGCTGATCTGAACCAAAAAACTGTGTAGTCGGCTCCGAACTGGCGTCTGAACCGACAACAGAACATGCGGATTGGCAGTACTTTTGACGGGAGCGACGGGGGTCGATCCCGGGCTTTACACACCACGAGATCGAGATCCGGCTACAGGGTAATCGCGGGGCGCTGAGCAGGTCATCTCGCAATTACCAGCTGTAGCATGGACGGTGATGAGTCACGATGCCGCTGACGCGCTTGAGGCGGGGCGCGAAGCGCTCAGGCACTTTGCCTGGCGGGACGCTTACGAACTCCTCGAAAGTGCCGACGCTGCGGCACCTCTTTCGCCGGACGACCTCGAAGGCATCGCCGCCGCGGCATGGTGGACGGGCCGTCTCGAGGCGTGCATCTCGGCACGCGAGCGCGCCTTCGCCGGCTACATGGCCACCGGGAGCCGGCGCGCCGCCGCGATGGTGGCGATGGCGGTTGCGAAGGATTACTACGCGAAGGGCGCCTCCTCGATCGGGACGGCGTGGGTGGCTCGGGCAGAACGGCTCTTGGCCGAGGAGCCGGAGTGCACCGAGCACGGCTACCTCGAGCGGCTTCTGAGCGTCATCGCCTTCGAGGGTCGTGGCGACTTCGACGCCGCGCTCCTGCATGCCCGGCGCGCTCTGGAGATCGGCACGAAGTTCGGCGATCGGGAGCTCCAGGCCGTCGCGCTCCAGGACCAGGGCCGTGTGCTCGTCGCGAAGGGAGAGGTGGTTGAGGGAATGGCGATGATCGACGAGGCCACGGTTGCTGCGGTTTCAGGAGAGCTGAGCCCGTACTACACGGGCGTCGTCTACTGCAACACGATCACCGCATGCAAGGAGCTCGCCGATTACCGCCGTGCGGGCGACTGGACCGACGCCGCCACGCGATGGTGCGAGCGTCAGGCGATCGCCGGTTTCCCCGGTATGTGCCGCGTCTACCGCGCGTCGATCATGCTCCTCCGCGGTGCGTGGCCGGAGGCCGAGCTCGAGGCACGGCGCGCATGCGACGAGCTGAGGGAGTTCAACCTGAGCTACGCCGCCGAGGCGTTCTACGAGCTTGGCGAGGTGAGGATGCGGAGGGGCGATCCCGTAGCGGCGCAGGAGGCTTTCAAGCAAGCGCACGAGCTGGGGCGGGATCCACAACCGGGGCTTGCACTGCTTCGTCTCGCAGAGGGCAAGACCGAGGGAGCACGCGCGTGCATCGACCAAGCGCTCGAGGAGGTGCGCCCCCTCCACCGGGCCCGCCTCCTGCCCGCGCAGGTCGAGATCGCACTTGCCGCGGGCGACATCGAGACGGCTGGTGCCGCAGCGGACGAGCTCGAAACGATCCGGAAGACGTATGGAAGCGACGCGCTCGAGGCAGCGGCGTGCTCTGCGCGGAGCAGGATCGCGCTTGAGGAGGGCAATTGGCAGCTCGCGAGTCGCAACGCCCGTCAGGCTCTCCGTCTCTGGCAGGAAGTAGGAGCGCCGTTCGAGCTCGCTCAGATGCGCATGCTGCTCGCGTCGGCGTACCTGGCCGAAGGCAATACAGACGGTGCCACACTCGAGCTCCACGCCGCTGCGTCGAGTTTCGAGCGACTCGGCGCCATACCGGACATGCGGCGCGCACGTACGCAGCTCGAGTCGCTCGGCGCGGCGGACGTCGCGGGACTTCCGCAAGCGAGGTATTCCAGGACGTTCATGTTCACGGACATCGTCCGTTCGACGGAGCTCATCGAGGCGATCGGAGACGACGCCTGGTCAGACCTGCTCGCCTGGCACGACAACACGCTCCGCTCGCTCTTCGCCGCGCACGCCGGAGAGGAGATCCACCACGCCGGTGACGGCTTCTTCGTAGCCTTCAAGGACCCGTCCGCCGCCGTAGATTGCGCCGTCACGGTGCAGCGAATCCTTCACGACCACCGGCGGGCTCACGGATTTGCGCCGGCGGTGCGTATCGGTGTGCACGCTGCCGGCGCGACGCGCGACAGCTCCGGATACCAGGGCAAGGGCGTCCACGAGGCTGCACGAATCGCGGCCCATGCGGAAGGGGGCGAGATTGTCGCCAGCGCGACTTCGCTCGCCGGAGCCACACTCCGATTTCCGGCTTCGCCTGCACGCCCGGTCGAGCTCAGAAGCATCTCCGAGCCGATCGAGCTGGTGGCTATCGACTGGCGAGCTTAGACAGCGTCCGCCGTCGTGGGCAGGCGCTCCGCGACCGTTTCCAGCACCTTCAGGGCGATCTCGGGTGTGCGTGCGAGTAGCGTCCGGAACTCGACGTCTCTGATCACGAGTGCATGCACCGATGTCGTGGCGGTCACGGTTGCGACGCGAGGAATATTGGAGACGAGCGCGATCTCGCCGAAGAACTCCCCGGCATGCCTCGTCGCGAGCTTCCTGCCCTTGCGTCGCACCTCGGCTTCGCCTTCGAGGAGGATGAAGAACTCACGGCCTCGTTCGCCTTCACGTGTCAGAACTTTTCCCTGCGGCAGGTCAACCTCGTCCGCGATCGACGCCACCTGAGCGAGCTGCCGCTTCGCCAACCCTTCGAACAGCGGCACCTTGGCGATCAAGTCGCTCTTGGCGTCCTTGCGAAGCCCGCGTGGCATCGAGCAAGTTTACGCCTCTCGGGGGCGCGCCCGTGAACAGGAGCCTGTTCCAGCACCCCCGATCCGGCCGACGTCCGATGTGTAAGAGCGGGAGCGACGGGACTCGAACCCGCGACCTCCGGCGTGACAGGCCGGTCATGGCGCTTCCGAGCTGAGCGGGGACTCCGCGCCTTCAGGGCCGCGAACAGCGCCGCGCTCGCCGGCGACCCGGGGGCGGACTCCACCGTCGCCGATCCCCGTCGCGCCAGGGGCCGCTTGACCTTCCCCCCAAGGTGAAGCCCTACCCTCGGGCTGAACGCCGAAAGGGAGGAAAACCATGAACGTAAGAACCCGGAGGATCGGTCCGATCGGAACGACGACCCGTCTCGTCGCGGCCGCGGGGCTGCTCTACCTCGCGCTCTTCGACGGGACGCGCTTCGGCCTCGAATGGTACGACGCAGTGGTCGGTCTCGCCATCCTGCCCGCCGCTGTCCTCGCCTTCGGCCTGGGCGCGCGTCGCTACCCGAGCGGGTCCGTCCGCTTCACCGGCTCGGCAGGGACTACTGTGAACTGCCTCGTCCTCGTCGCGCTCGCACTCAACCCGTACACGGGGCGGGAGGCGCCGCTCTCTTCTACGGAGGGACGCTGATCGTCGCTGCTCTGCGCGCCCAGCCGGGCTGCGAGGCGACTGTGGTCTCGAACTCGCTCCTCGGCCGGGACGACCAAATCGGTTGCCCGGGTCTTCTCGCCGATCGCCGCTCAATATGCCTATTTGCGGCGAGTTTTCGACGAGAAAACGGGAGCGACGGGACTCGAACCCGCGACCTCCGGCGTGACAGGCTTGTTCCACCGATACGACGATTGGCGACGATGGACGCGCTATCGCTCTATTCATGCGGGTCTGCGAGCTCTTGGCGCTGGTTT
>JACCTK010000225.1 GCA_013812465.1 Actinomycetota bacterium | reverse complement strand
GAGAAAACGAGACACCCCGGCCGCGAAGCGGTCGGCTTCAGGGATTCCGGCGCGATCGGAACCGATGCGTGCGGAGTCCGATCTGCGCGAGAAAACTGGGATCTTCGCGCGACCGGAATCCGCGGGAGTGGATTTCGATCTGGCGCTGGCTGGAATTCGCCGAGCATTGGACGGACTGCTCGATCATCCCCGCATCGTCCTCGGAACGCTGGCGGCAACGCAGCTCGTCGCGACGATTCTCCTCGCCGCGTCGGCGCCGCACAACGGGTGGGTGTGGTTTCACAACGGCGACCAAATCTGGATCACGACCCAGGGCTTCATGCTCGGGCACTTGGAGCTTCCGCCAACGGAGCTCGGCTATCTGTGGTCGCTCGTCCTCGCCCCGATCATGTGGGTCACGGGACCGACGTACGTCCAGGCGCTGCCGTCGATCATGGCGGTAAATCTCTTCGTGCTGGCGCCGATCGCGCTCCTCTGCGTGTACGGGATCGCGGCGCAGATCGGTGGGCGGCTCCTCGGCTACTGGGCGTCTCTTCTCTGGATCGTCGCGCCGTTCGCCTCGATCCCGCTGTTCGTCGAGCGCTACCAGGAGCGCTGGACCGAGCACTTCCTTCCTCAGGCCCTCGGGTTGACGTCGTTGTCCGACTTTCCGTCGATGGTGCTCGTGTTGGCCGCCGCGCTCTTCGTCGTGCGCTCGCTCGACGCGAGCCGTCTCGCGGACGCCGCGCTAGCGGGCCTGCTTCTCGGAGCGGCGGGTGGGATGAAGCCGCCCAACCTCCTGCTGGGCGCCGGGGCGGCGCTCGCCTACCCGATCGCTCGCCGCTGGCACGAAGGCATCGTCTTCGGCGCCGCGATCGTCCCAGGCCTGCTCGTGCTCTTGCTCTGGAAGGAGCGCGGCCTCGGTCAGCTCCCGGTGCTCTCCCTCGGGGAGGTTCGACTGGCAGCCGGTGCGGGCCTCGTCGCGCTCGACGTCGACCGCTACATCGAGCTCGATCTCGAGCATTGGCGCGTGCAGATGGACAATCTCCGCGAGTTCTTCTGGAGCGCGAGGCTCGCCCAGTGGGCGCCTTTCGCGGGTCTGCTCGCGGTCCTTCGGGTTCGGCGCGCCCCCGTTGCGGCGCTCCTCGGAGGCTGGCTGGCCGCCTTCCTCGTGGTGAAAGGATTCTCCACGCGCGCGGACATCCAGGCGAACACGTTCTGGCGCCTCCTCATGCCCGCCTGGCCCGCGTACCTGATCCTCTTCGCGTCGATCCCCCTGCTTGTGCCGACCCTCGCCCGCCGGCTCGGCGACCGTGTCCTGCCGACGCTGGCCAAGCCTCTGGCCTGGCGCTGGGTCGTCGTCGCAGCCATGCTGACGATCGCAGTTCCGACCGTCGCGATCGTGGCCTCGGCGCCGAGCACCCGGCCCGAACGAGCGGTGTTCCAGGACGACGGGGGCAACTTCATCATGACTCCGATCGCGGAGAACGTGGACCTCGAGGTCCGCAGGACGGAGGACGGCGGTCTCGTCTCATGGACGCCGGGTGGGCCCTGGCGTGGCGACGTCTTCTACCGCGTCTACCGGCTCGAGACCCAGGACGTCGAATGCGAGCACACCGACGGGGCGACGGCGGTGTATTGCTTCATCCGCTCGCAGCCGATCGCGACGACGCGTGACACCGAATACCTCGATCGCGACCCGGGCGCGATCCCCGGCAGCTGGTATCGCATCGGGGTAGGAACGAACTGGCTGGACGACGAGACCCAGGGCGACGTCTTCGCCTTCAGTCGGGCGTACGTAGCTCCGTAGAGGCGAGGCTTGCCTCACCCTCGCCCTCGCCCCGCCTCGAGACACGCTCCTCCAAGAGTGCGATCCGCTGCGCGAGCTCGACGTTGTCGTCGGTGAGCTTGGACAACACGGTCGAGTAGTGGAGAAGGACGAGGAGGATGAAGAGCGTCGCGACGGCGAAGAGCACCGCCGGTGGGTAGCCGGTGACGCCGAGCCAGCTCGCGATCGTGTTCAGGGCGTCGCGCCAGGCCGAAAGGACGAGCAGCACCGCGCCGGTGGCGAGCCAGAGCAGCGCGTAGCGCTCCTTCAGACGCCGACCCCGAATCAGCTCGAGCACGATCAGGATCAGGAGAGCGGACGCGGCGACGCCGACGACGGAGATGCGAAGCGGAGTCACCGGCGAGCAGTCTCGAGTCGCGGATAGCGCCGCAGGCTGGCGACGAGCAGGGCGAGTGAGACCTTGACCATGTAGTAGAGCGAGCGGACGAACGTGATGGAGGAGGATCCGGTCTCGCGCTCTCGCATCTCCACCTGCACCTGCGCGAGCCGGAGGCCGCTCTTGAGCGCGACGAGGGTCGCCTCGACCTCTGGGTAGTCGTGCGGATACTCGGCGGCGAAGAGCTCGATGCCGACGCGATCGAGCGCGAGAAATCCCGAGGTCGTGTCCGTGACCCGGTGCCCCGTGAGCGTCGAGACGAGCCGCGCGAAGACGCGGATGCCGATCCTCCGCGCCAAGGGAGGCCGGTAGGTTCCGCTGGGGTCGACGAAGCGGGAGCCGATTACGAGGTCCGCGTCGCGAAGCTCGAGCGGGGCGAGCAGCTTGCCGAGCTCGGTGGCGTCGTGCTGCCCATCCCCGTCGAGCCGCACAGCCGTGTCGTACCCTTCGGCGAGGGCGAACTTGAATCCGGTCTGAACAGCCCCGCCGATGCCGACGTTGTGAGGAAGACGGAGCACGATGGCGCCGTGGGAGCGCGCGACGGACGCTGTCTCATCCGTCGAGGCATCGTCGA
>JACCTK010000235.1 GCA_013812465.1 Actinomycetota bacterium | reverse complement strand
CGGCCGGGTCGTAATACTGCACCGGCAGGTCGCGGCCCTCGATCATCAGGTGGTTCTCGAGCTCGGCCTTGTCCTCGTGCTCGTTGACTCCGCCTTCGGGTAGGTCGAGCGCCATGCCCTGTTCCTGAGAATCCTTGAGCCATTCGACCCAGTCGAGCGGACCCGACATGACCGCGCCGGAGGCGAGAGCTGCTCCCCAGATATCCTCGATCTTCTTGAGCTCGGCGCCTTGGGAGCGCGGCTTCACCGCACCCTTCGCGACCTTGACGATGAAGAACGTGGGCACCCTCGTCGCGTCGAAGATGGAGGCGTCGACGCTGTCTTCCTCGCCGACCAGCGAGATTTGCCTCTCGCGCCCCCAATAGGTGCGGATGCCGTAGACGGAGTTCTCGACGCACGCGGCGATCCCGCGCTTGTGCTCGCGCAGAATCTCCTGGCGCTTCACCTGATCGTTCTCGTTCAGAAGCGCGAGCTGCGCGTAGGTCGTGACGTTCATCGGGTTCTCTCCGAGGCGCGGCCCGCGCACGCCGGTCGCGTGCTCGATGTCGCCGCGCATTTCCTGAATGTCGTGGTACATCCATTCGCCGGGGTTGATCCCGTTGAACAGAACAGGCGGGCGCTCGGACTCGCCGATCTCGATAAGCTCGATGGCGTGACCTGAGCGCTCCTTGGCGGCGGAGTTCTTTTGCACGAGGATCGCGGGCAGACCGCGGTCGATGATCTCGTTGATCTGCGTGCGGCGCTTGTTGACCGAGCGCTGCGGGTCCTTCATCGCCTCGACGAACGCGCGACTCCAGAACCGGCCGGTGACCCTCCACCAGTGAAAGTAGGCGACGCCCGAGCGGTAGGAGCCGTCCGGCCCCTGCACGGGAAGCTTCTCCTCGATCTTGAGCGCCTTGAGCTTGTTGCCGGCGAAGGTGATCGTCCGGCCTTCGGGGTAGTCGGGACAGGGGCGCTCGTAGAAGGTGAAGAGCCACACGTGCCCGTGAACGCGGGTCACCTTGCCGTCGCGCTCCGAGCCTCCTGAACTATCCCCGCTCGCCTCGAGTCCGATGACGGAGCCGATGTCCGTGTCCTCCTTGAGCTCGGCTGCGACGTCTCCGTACTCGCGCTTGACGGAGGAGAGGAGCGCCGGGCGAACGACGCACTCCCACGGGAAATCGCGCTCGTTTGGTACACCCGGCGGTACAAGAAGGTTGAAGGGGGAGAGCGCTTCCCAGCGGATAGAGCCCTGCTGCACGGGCTTCATCTCGACGCCTGGCATGACTCCGCCAGCGAACTGATCGGCGAGCTTGGTCTGCTCCTCGCGGTCGTACACCGGAGCGCCGTTGACGTGCGGTAGCTCGCCCACGACGGGTCCCACTGTCGGGTCGAAGCGAACACGGATCGCGGCCGTGCCCAGGTCGATGCAGAGGCGCCGCATCTCGGAGAGCGCCTCGTCGCCGCGCCACTCGTAGTCCCAGCCCCAGCCCACCGCGCGGTTGAGCTGCGCCTGGAAGTCCTCGGAGGGCTGGTCATCGCGGCGAAGCAGAAGCTCCGGGCGATCGTCGTCCGAGCCAAGCTCGCCGAGCACGGTCATCCGGTACTCCGTGATGACATCCGTCGAGTAGAGCTCCTTGTTCTGGAGCTCGGGGGGCATCGACAGGCGGCGGAAGTCCCTGTCCCACTCGAGCCAGAACTTGCCGGAGGCGAACGCGAGGTTCGACTTCCACACCGGCTCGAGCGCCTTGCGTGCCTCGCGCGCAACCCTGATCGAGTCGCGGGCGTCTCGTGTCAGTTGGTCGGCGCCGACAATCGTGCCCTCACCGTCCGAGATAGCGAGCTCTGACATCGGCGCCTCCTAGCGGGTGTCTAGGCCGGGGAGCCGAAGAGGACGACGCAAACTGCGCCGAGGAGAAAACCCACCACAAAGATCAGGATGTCGCTCACGTTGCCTCCTTAGAAGTCTGGAAGTTGCTCGGGTGCAGCTATGAGCCGCGGCCGCTCGGGAATCGTTCTGGGTTCGTCCGCCGGCGCTTCCTGCCACGGCCGCCCGGAGAGATGACAAATCTGGTTGATGAGCTGCTCGCGCTCGCGGGCGTGCTGCCGGATGGCGGCGCGGTGCAGGTTGCCGAGCGTGATCGCGACGACCCCGGTTGTGGCTGCGCTCGCGACGGCGACGAGGAGCATCACGTCGGCATGCACTAGAAGTAGTCCGTCAGGCT
>JACCTK010000210.1 GCA_013812465.1 Actinomycetota bacterium | reverse complement strand
TCGTTCTGCGCGCGGCAGATGGCTAGCGAACGGTCTCCGCGGAGGAGTTCTTCCTCGGCCCCTTCACGACCGCGCTCACGCCCGGCGAGCTGATCACCGAGGTCGTTGTCCCTCTCGTCGACGGATCGGGCTCCGCGTACGTGAAGGTCGAGCATCCCGCCTCGGGGTTCGCGCTCGCAGGCGCCGCGGCGCAGATGACTCGAAACGGCAAGCAGAGGGTGGCGGTCACAGGGGTCGGCGCGCATCCGTTTCTGCTTCCCGTAGCCGCGGATCCGCTCGACGCGCTGTCGGAGGCAGAGATCTACGGGGATCGCTTCGCGCCTGTCGAGTACCGGCGGCACCTGGCCGGCGTCGTCGTCCGTCGCGCGCTCGAGCGCGCGCGCGAACGCATGGAGGAGGGGCGATGACGGAGAGCGTGATCGGCGTCTCGCGCCCGCGGGTCGACGCGCCCGACAAGGTGACCGGCGCCACCCGTTATGCGGCCGACGGTCACGTGCACGGGCTGCTCCATGCCAGGCTCCTTCTCTCGCCGGAGGCGCATGCGCTGATCCGGCGGGTCGATCGCGACGCAGCGCTCGCCATGCCGGGAGTCGTCGCGGTCCTCACTGCCGATGACCTCCCGATCGCCGGTGCAGGCTCGGATCGGACGACCGAGCCGCTGGCACGCAATGAGGTCGTCTTCGCCGGACAGCCGGTCGCGCTGGTCGTGGCCGAGAGCGAGGCCGCCGCGGAAGATGCGGTCGAAGCGGTCGTCGTCGAGTACGAGCCGCTCCCGGCCGTCGTCGACGTCGAGGACGCCATGCTGCCCGGCCGTGCGCTCGCCCGCGTCGTCGAGGAAAACGCAGGAGGAGGAGACCTGGAGTCCGTCCACGCGGCCACGGACAAGGGGCAGGACGAGGGCGAAGACGAGCAGCTGTCCGACAACGTCCTGGACAAGGTTCATCGCTCGAACGGTGACGCAGCCGCTCAACTCGAGACGAGCGATGCGGTGGTCTCGGGAACGTTCCGAACTCCCTGGGTGTACCAGGCCTACATCGAGCCCCAGGTCGCCACCGCGTGGCTGGAGCCGAACGGAAACCTCGTGGTCTCGACCAGCACCCAGGGCACGTTCGTGACGCAGCGAGAGCTGGCTCGCGCGTTCGACCTGCCACTGGAGCGGATCCGCGTTGTCGCGGAGCCTCTCGGCGGCGCCTTTGGAGGCAAGTTCGCGTTGGTGGAGCCGCTGGCGGCCGGAGCAACTCTGGCGCTGGGACGTCCGGTGCGCGTGGTCTTCACGAGGACCGACGACTTCCAGGCGACGAATCCCGCTTCCGCGCAGGTGTCGCATCTCAAGGTCGGCGCGCGCAAGGACGGCACGCTGACCGCGATCACCGCTCGGATGATCGTCGATCGCGGCTCGAACGCGGGTTGGGGCGTCGAAGGCATCACATCGCTCCTCGTCGCGGGGCCGTACCGCTGGGAGGCCCACGACTTGCGCGGCTACGGCGTCCAGACGAATCGCTTCACGTTCGGCGCGTATCGCGGGCCCGGCGCTCCGACCGCCGCCTTCGCGCTCGAGACGCTTCTGGACGAGTTGGCGGTTGAGCTCGGGCTCGACCCCCTCGAGCTGCGGCTGAAGAACGCGGTGGTCGAGGACGACATTGGCGTCAGCGGTAATCCGTTCCCTCGCATGGGCGCGGTCGAGGTGCTCGAGCGCATCCGTGAGCATCCGCTGTGGCAGTCTCGCGAGTCGCTTCCCGACGGCGAAGGAGTGGGGTTCGCCGCCGGCTACTGGCCGGGCGGCAACGAGCCTGCCGCGGCTGTCTGCCGCGTGAACCAGGACGGGACGATGACCGTGGTGACGTCCGCCGTGGACATGAGCGGTGTGAACACCGGCTTCGCCACGATCGCTGCAGAGGCGTTCGGACTCTCCCCTGGTCAGATTCGGGTCGTCTCCGCCGACACGACCACGGGCCCGTACTCCGGCGCCAGCGGCGGCTCCAAGGTCACGTACACCGTCGGCGCCGCGGTGCTGCGGGCGGCGGAGGCGGCGCGCGAGAAGCTGCTCGCGGCGGCCTCAGAGGAGCTCGAGATCGCGGCGGCCGACCTCGAAGTCGTGGACGGAGTGGTGCGCGCGGTGGGCTCGCCCGACCACTCGATCACCGTCGCCGAGATCTCCGGCAAAGCCCTTCGTTTCGGTGGCCGGTACGAGCCGATCGAAGGTCATGGCGGCTCGGCGCAGACACGGGGCGCTCCCTCGGTCGCGGCTCATCTCGCGCACGTCCGAGTGGACCGGGAGACCGGGGAGACCACGCTGCTCGCCCACGTCATCGCGCAGGACGTCGGCCGCGCGCTCAACCCTGCGCTGGTCGAGGGTCAGATGCGCGGGGGAGCCACTCAGGGCATCGGCTGGGCGCTCTACGAGGAGCTCGTCCACGACGAGAGCGGGCAGCTCCTCACGAGCTCGTTCCTGGACTATGCGATTCCGCTCGCCGACCGCGTCCCGGACATCGACACGCTGATCGTCGAGGTGCCTGCCCCCGATGGGCCCTTCGGCGCCAAAGGGATCGGGGAGGCGCCGGTGATCGCCGCGGCTCCTGCGATCGCGAACGCGGTCGCCGCGGCAGTGGGCATTCGGCTTCGCGAGCTTCCTATGAGCGCCCCCAGAGTTTGGGCGGCGTTGGAGGACGCACGCGCGTGACTCTGCTCGAGCGGGCGCGCGCGATCGTCGAGACCTACGAGACGGAGCTTCGCGCCGAGCTTCCGGCGGACGCGTACCTGTTCGACGTGCACACGCATCTCGGGGATGACATCGACGGGATGCGTGGCCGCTACGAGGAGCTCTCGACGCTTCTCGACCGCTTCGGGTTTGCCGGCGCCTTCGTCTTCTGTCTCGACGAGCCGGATCGAGAACCTGGGTTCTGCGTACCCAACGACCGAACGCTCGCCCATGCGGAGCGCTCGGAGGGCCGGCTCATCCCGTTCGTCCGCCTCGATCTCACCGCCAGCCCGATCGACGAAGCGCGACGCGCGCTCGACCTCGGCGCGCGCGGAATCAAGCTCCACCCCCGCGCCCAGGCTTTTGCGCTCGACGACGAGCGCCTCGGGCCGGTGTTCGAGCTCGCGGTCGAACGCGGAGTGCCGATCCTCATCCACGGAGGGCGTGGGCTCCCGCCGATCGCCGAGAATCTGGAAGCGCTCGTTCGACGCAACGAAGGCGTGCGGCTGATCATCGCCCACGCGGGCATCGCGGACATGGCTGCCCTCGCCGGACGTCTCGGCGGCATCCCGGGTGTCTACTTCGACACCTCGGTCTGGAGCGCGCTCGACCTCCTCGATCTCTTCCGACAGGTGCCGCCGGAGCAGATCGTCTACGCGTCCGACTACCCATACGGGCGCCAGCCGAACTCGTTGCTCGTGTCGATCCGCTCAGCCAGGCTCGCCGGCTTCGACGACACGCAGCTGCGCGCAATGCTGGGTGGGACTGCTCGGGGAATCGTCGAGGGCGAGCAACCGCCGGCGCTCACGGAGCCGCGCGGCGGGGCGTCGCTCGTCCAGCCCCTCACCTTCGCTCGCATCCATCAGTACATCTCCATGGCGGTGCCGATGCTCTGGATGCGCCAGCGCGACGCGATCGGCGCGCTCGGGCTCGCCGCGAACGCCTCACGGGAGCGCGACGGCCATGCGACGGAGTCCGAGCAGATCCAGGAGCTCCTGACGACGGCAGGCGAGCTCTGGCGGGAGGCCCCAGAGCTCGCCTCCGACGACGACCGGGTCCTCACGATGCGGGCCGCGATCCAGCTCGTCAACCTCGCAGACCTGATCGCGATCACGACCCGCGC
>JACCTK010000199.1 GCA_013812465.1 Actinomycetota bacterium | reverse complement strand
GGAGCCTGGGGTGCGGTCGGTGGCGCCGGCGCCGCAGCGGGCGTCTTGCTCGGAGGGATCCTCACCGACGTGCTCTCCTGGGAGTGGATCTTCTTCGTCAACATCCCGGTCGGCGCCATCGCGCTCGTCCTCAGCCCGATCCTGCTGACCGAGAGCCGAGACGCGCGTGGCCAGAGCTTCGACGCGCCCGGCGCCGTGCTCGTGACGGCGGGGCTCTCGTTGCTGGTGTTCGGCATCACCGAGGGACGGGACTGGGGCTGGACTTCGGGAGCCACGATCGGAGTCTTTGCCGCCGTTGCGGCCCTGCTCGTGGGCTTCGTCGTCTGGGAGCTGCGAACGTCCGATCCACTGGTGCCGTTCTCGATCTTCCGCCTGCAGACGCTGGCGGCCGCGAATGTTGCGGGCTTCACGCTCGGCACCGTCCTCTTCGCCATGTTCTTGATGCTGACGCTGTACATGCAGCAGGTGCTCGGCTACTCGGCGCTGCAGACCGGATTCGCCTATCTGGCGGTGGCCGGCACGGCGGTGATCTGGGCGAACGTGGCGGCGGTGGCCGTCAACAAGGTTGGAGTCAAGCCCGCTCTCATCTTCGGGATGTCGCTGCTCACCATCGGACTCGTCTACTTCACGCAGGTGCCCGTCGGAGGGTCGTACTGGACGAACCTCCTGCCGGGCTTCTTGATCATCGGGCTCGGGATGCCGTTCGCGTTCGTCCCGATCTCGATCGCGGCGATGGCGGGCACGAGCGCGGGCGAGGCCGGTCTCGCCTCCGGGCTCTTCAACACGTCACAGCAGATCGGCGGCGCCGTGGGCATCGCCATCCTCTCGACCATCGCGATCTCGACGACCGAGGACGCGCTCGCCGGCGGCACGCAGCAGGCCTCCGCGCTGACGGACGGCTTCCAGGCGGCCTTCTGGGCCGGTGCCGCGGTCGGCCTCGTGGGCGTCCTCGTCTCAATCTTCCTCGTTCGCGGACGTGACCTCGAGCCGCTCGGAGAGCCCGCAGGCGAGGCGGCGCTCGAGGCCGCCTGACGCGTGCGCTGTGCCTGGTCCTCGCCGCCGCGGCCCTTTCGAGCTGCGGCGGCGATTCGTCTCTAGACTGACCCCATGGTCGACCAAGACCTGATCGAGGCTGCGCGGAACGGTGAGACGGAGGCCGTGCGCTCGCTTCTCGAGCAGGGCGCGAGTGTGACCGCCGTCGACTCCGCAGGCGCGACCGCCCTCGTCGCCGCGGCGTACGGAAATCACGTCGAGGTGGCGCGCGCGCTCGTGGACGCCGGCGCTGACGTCGACGCGAAGGACTCGACCGAGCAGAGCGCCTATCTGATCGCCACGAGCGAAGTGGGGGACGACACGACGCTGCTCGAGCTCACGCTCGACGCCGGCGCCGACGTGAACGCGAAGGACAGCGACAACGGGACCGGTCTCATCCGCGCCGCGGATCGGGGTTACGTCCAGATCGTCCGTCGCCTGCTCGAGACCGAGATCGAGATCGACCACGTGAACCGGCTCGGCTGGACGGCGCTCCTCGAGGCGATCATCCTCGGCGGCGGCGATAAGGCCCATACGGAGGTGGTGCGTGTGCTCGTCGAGCGCGGGGTGGACGTGAATCTCGCCGACGGCGACGGCGTCACCCCGCTGGCTCATGCCCGCAACCACGGCTACGAGGAGATGGCCGCGATCCTCACCGACGCCGGCGTGCACGCCTAATCGTACGAAGTCACAACCTGCCGACTTCACACCCCGAAGCTCTCGCGTCTTGGGCACCCCATAAAGGGGTCTACCCGCGCGGAGAATCAGTCGATCTCCCCGCAGGACGTGTAGGTCTCGAGGTCGTCGTCTGACATGTGCAGGTTGATGGCGTAGTCGTCGTCGCCACTCAGCGTTTCGACGGAGGCCTCGACCGTTGCGTCGGAGCTGCCGTCGGCGACGTTCGGAAGCCCGTGTGTGGAAGTCACACCTCCGGTACTTCGCACGAGCGCTGCGGGTGGATCGTCGCGAGCGTCGTGAAGGCATCCATAGACTCGGAGCATGCGCGGCGGTCGCGAAGCGGACGCCTCTGGAGGTGTTCGCGCGAGCGGAATCCGCTCTAGCGCAAGATGCTGGCTGGTCGGTCTCGCGGTCGGGCTCGCGCTCGCCGACTCTTCGATCGTCACACTCGCGCTTCCCGACATTCTCCGGGAGCTCGACGTCGACATCACGACCGTGTCGTGGGTGCTCACGTCCTTCAACCTCGCGCTCGCGCTCGCCGCTCTGCCGGCTGCGCTCATCGCTCGCCGAAGGCCGAGCGCGGCTTTCACGACGGGGACGATCGCCTTCGCGCTAGCTTCGCTCGCCTGCGGTCTGGCGCCCTCCTTCGGGGTGCTGGTCGGAGCACGCGTCGTCCAGGCCGTCGGCGCCGCGCTCCTTGTCACCGCTGCGCTCGAGCTTTTGTCCGAGACGACCGGGAGCGATGCTCGGGCCGCTCGGGTGTGGGTGGCTGCGGGCATCCTCGGAGCGGCGATCGGTCCGGCTGCCGGAGGAATTCTCACCGAGCTGGCGGGCTGGGAGTCGATCTTCCTCATGCAAGTCCCGCTTTCGCTCCTGCCACTGGCGGCGCTCGGAGGGATGCCCGTCCGACCACGAGTGACGGCGACAGGATGGCCGCAGTTGAACGCGAACGCCGCCTTGCTCCTCCTCTCCGGTGGCCTGGTCGCCGCCCTCTTCCTCCTGGTCTTGTTGCTGGTCGAGGGCTGGGGGATGTCGCCAGCCGCAGCTGGACTCGTCGTGACCGTGATGCCCTTGGCCGCCATCGCGGCCGGCCGGGTGGTGGCGTCGCAACGCGACAGCCTCCGCGTGCGAGCCACGAGCGGGATCGTTCTCGTCGCGGGCGGTTTGGCGGGGCTTGCCCTCCTCCCGCGCGCGGGTTGGTGGTGGACGCTCGCGCCGCAGCTCCTGGTCGGCGCGGGCATCGGTCTCGCGCTCGCGGCGCTCACGGAGCGCGCGGTTGTCGGCCGGGGAGACCAGGTCGTCCACGGCGGCTGGACGCTCACCGCCCGGCACGTCGGCGTGGTGCTCGGGCTCCTCCTGCTGACGCCGGTCCTGACGGCGGCTCTCGATCGCAACGAGGACGAGGCGGTGCGGGCGGGCGCCGCAGAGGTGCTGGACAGCCGCATTCCTGCCCTGGACAAGCTGCGCCTGGCGCAGGACGTGCTCGACGAGGTTCGCTCTGCGGAGCAGAGAGGAGAGCTCCCGGATGTCGAGACGGTTTTCGAGGACCGGCCCGGCAGTGACGAATACGGCGCGCTGCTCGCAGCCCTCCGGAGTCAGCTCCAGCGCGCAGTCACGAACGCGTTCTCGAGCTCGTTCCTGCTTGCGGCCGCGCTCTCGCTCGGCGCGCTCGTACCGGCGACGTTGATTCGGGGCCGGCCGATTTGAGGCGCGCGCCTCCCTTCCTGCTCGCGCTCGGGGCGGTGGCCGTCGTGCTCGTCCCCTACCTGGCGCTCGGCGGCGCGTCGTTCGAGCCGACGCCGGTCGCCGATCCCTGCGTCACACGCGAATGGCGCGATCCGGACGATCCGCAGGCGCTGCTCGAGCAGATCGTCCTCTCGACACTCGACGGCGCCGCCTGCGAGCTCGGCGTTACCCGCGAGGATCTCGTGATCGCCGTGAAGGATGAGGAGTCGCTCGACGCCTTCGCACGCGAGCAAGAGCTCTCTCGAGACGACGCGGAGCGAGCGGTTGAGGACGGACTCGAGCGCGCGATCGACGATGCCGAGGATGCGGGGGCGCTCCCGGGGTTTGCGGCCTCACTCGCGCGGAGGGCGGTCGACAGCCTGCCGCCCTGGCTGCTGCTCGAGGCGATCGAAAGTCTGGCTGGGATCGTGTCGACGTAAC
>JACCTK010000179.1 GCA_013812465.1 Actinomycetota bacterium | reverse complement strand
AGCGCCCTCTCCGCCGGCACGAATGCGCTGATTCGTCTCGGCGCCATACCGGTGACGTGCGCCGGAGACATCCTCGAGCTGTTCGATCTTGTTCCGGCCAAGCCGGAGGGTGCGCCGCTCGGACCCGACGCGCAAGCCTTGCTGGAAAGTCTGCGCGACAGGGCGTTGACGGCAGACGAGCTGATGCGGGTCTCGGGGGTCCAGCCCGCACAGGCGTCGGCCGCGCTCGTCGAGCTCGAGCTGGGAAGAAGGGTCGCCCTTGAGGACGGGGTCTATCGCACATCTGTCTAGGATCGCCGTCCGATGCAACATGAGCGGGACAGCTTCGTGCTGGTGCCGGATGCAGGCCGATCGGCGCTGCTCGCGGTCGGAGGAAGACTCCCGTGTTTGCGCAGCCGATCCGGCGCTGCGGGCGTCATCGAAGCGGTACAACAGGCGTACTCGCTTGACGCGCCGTACCTGCGGCCAGCTCGGATACTTTGGAACGAGACAACGCGCGAAGCAAGCTCCGCGCTCTACGAGTTCGATGCGCCCAACGCGGAGTGGGCGCCACCACCAGAGATCGAGTGGCTCGCGCTCGACGACGCGGATCCCGACGTGCTCTCGCCGCCAGGGTTGGCGCCGTACGTCGAGAGGTGGCTCGCAATCGCGCGAGGGGCGCCGATTCCCGAGGCGCGCCCTCCGTGGGCTCGACCTGGATGGCTCGGCGAGGCGTCGAGCTGGATGGAGACGAGCATGGTCGAAGCCGGTCTGCAGCCGGTGGGACCGGTCGAAGTCGTGGAGCAGTGGCCACTCTCGTCGGTCTTGCGGCGCGGGACCGGGGACGGTCATGTCTACATGAAAGCGGTGTTCTCGATCTTCCAGCACGAGACCTCGTTGACCCGAGCGCTCGCTGCGGAGCATCCAACGCTCGTTCCCGCAGTCTTCGCCGTGGATGTCTCGCGTGGCTGGATGCTGATGCGCGAGCTGCACGGAACGGAGATCGGGGAGCTGAATCACGAGCGGTGGGTAGAGGCGCTGGTTGCTGCAGCGCGTATGCAGCAAGGCTGGATCGGGCGCGACGAGGAGCTCTTCGCGTATGGCGCACACGACCGCACGTTGGCTGTACTCCAAGGCGAGATCGGGCTTGCTTTCGACGAGGCCGGAGTTCCTCGTACTCGGAACGTCTCTGAGCTCGAGCGCCGCTGCGACGAGCTTGCTCGGGGTCCGCTGCCGCAGACGCTCATCCACGGCGACTTGCACCCTGGGAACGTCATGGTCGACGGCACCGAGCTGCGCATCTTCGACTGGTCGGACGGGTGCGTGTCCCATCCGCTGTTCGACCTGCCGACGTTTCTGCCCAGGTGCAACGACGCGTCGGCTCGAGAGGCGATGCTCGATACGTATCTCGGCATGTGGTCGGACTACGGCTCACCAGACGAATTGCAATCGTCTTATGACTTGGCGCATCCGCTCGCATACGTCCATCATGCGGTCAGCTACATCAGGATCCTCGAGGCGCTCGAGCCTGACGACCGTTGGTGGTTCGCCGAGGAGCCGAGACGCGGAGTAACTGGCGCGATCGAGTTGTTGGCGGCCAAGTGACCACGACCTCGTACTGGCTCGAGGAGCCGCACGAGCCGAGGCCGCACAGGGTGCTTCAGAGCAAGCCGGACGTGGCTGTCGTCGGCGGCGGAATCACCGGCTGCTCGTGCGCGCTGGCGCTTGCCGAGGCCGGGTTGAAAGTCAGGTTGTACGAGGCGCGTGAGATCGCGGGCGGCGCGAGCGGGCGGAATGGGGGCTTCGCGTTGCGCGGCGGGGCGGCTCCGTATCCCGTCATGGTCGACTCGATCGGCCGGGAAAACGCTGCCGCGCTCTGGCGCTGGACGGAGCGTGAGCTACGGGAGCTCGCGCGGCCGGCGGGCGACGCCTTTCGCCCGACCGGCAGCCTTCGCATCGCCGCGGACGACGAGGAGCGAGCGGAGCTCGAGGAGGAACACGCAGCGTTACAGGCGGACGGGTTCGACGTGGAGTGGCGCGATGAGTTGTCTGCGCCGCTGGGAGGTAGGTATCCGGCCGCGATCTTCCATCCGCAGGACGGGGTGCTTCAGCCAGCGCGTGTCGTCCGGCGACTTGCCGCGCGCGCCGCGGCTGCCGGCGCCGAGATCCACGAGCACACACGGATCGCGTCGATAGCCGAGACGGGAGCAGACACCGTCGTCGTCGCCACGGACGGCTATCCGAGCGGCCTAGCCGGGGAGCTCGAGGGG
The DNA here is from genome assembly GCA_013812465.1 of Actinomycetota bacterium. The sequence continues at coordinate 8,923 of JACCTK010000179.1, read as the reverse complement.
CTCACCGTCCCGACGAGGGGTCAGGTGATCGCCACCGAGCCCATTCCCGAGCGTCTCTTCGAGATCCCGCACTACGGTCGTCACGGCTACGACTACTGGCACCAGGCCGAGGACGGGCGGATCGTGGCCGGCGGCTTCCGCGACGTCTCGCTCCAGGAGGAGTTCACCGCCGACGAGGTCCTGACGTCGAAGGTTCAGCAGGCGCTCGAAGACTTCGTCACGTCCCTGGTCGGGCACCCGCTCCGTGTCGACTACCGCTGGGCAGGGATCTTCGGGATGATCTTCGACTTCCTGCCCGCTGTCGGCCGCGTGCCCGGTGAGGAAGGTGTCTGGATCGCAGGCGGCTACTCCGGCCACGGCAACGTGTTGGGCTTCGCGTGCGGGAGGCTCGTGGCGCGCGCGATCCTGGGCGACCGCGACCCTCTACTCGACCTCTTTGAGCCTGCGAGGCTTCTCGCCGGATGAGTGTCGAGGGCTGTCTCGCCTGCGATCTGACGGACGGACGGCTGCCGCTACCCGGCGGTTCCGGCAGCAGAGGTGGAAGCATTCTGCGAGCGTGCGCGACAGGTGTTCGCGCGCGGAGCGTAACGCTCTACGAGGCCTTGACAGCTGAGATCAGCTTCAGCACCGAGTCCTTGGCGTCGCCGAACAGCATCGTCGTCTTCGCGTCGAGATAGAGCTCGTTGTCGATCCCTGCGAACCCTGGGCTCATCGAGCGCTTGAGGACGATGATGCTCGCGGCCTTATCCACGTCGAGGATCGGCATCCCATAGATCGGGCTGCCGGGGTCACTGCGGGCGGCCGGGTTCGTCACGTCGTTCGCGCCGATGACGAGGACGACGTCCGTCTGTGGGAAGTCGGGGTTGATGTTGTCCATCTCGTGGAGCTGCGTATACGGCACGTTCGCCTCCGCGAGCAGCACGTTCATGTGGCCCGGCATACGCCCGGCAACCGGGTGGATCGCGTACTTCACGTCGACTCCGCGTTCCTCGAGGACGTCTGCGAGCTGGCGCACGTCATGTTGTGCCTGCGCCACGGCCATCCCGTAGCCGGGGGCGACGATGACCTTGCGCGCGAAGGAGAGCTGCACTGCGACGTCATCCGCAGACGTTGCCCGCACCGTGCGACCGTCATCAGCTCGAGCTGCCGACGTGCCGGTCTGCACTTGTCCGAACGCGCCGAAGAGAACGTTTGCGACTGAGCGGTTCATCGCCTTCGCCATCAACAGCGTCAGCAGCGTCCCCGCTGCGCCGACGAGCATCCCGGACACGATGAGCACGGTCGAGTCGAGGACGAACCCGGTCGCCGATGCTGCGAGCCCCGTGAACGCGTTCAGGAGCGAGATGACGACGGGCATGTCGGCCCCGCCGATGGGGAGGACGAACATCACTCCGAAGACGAGCGCGAGCCCGATCAGGAGATAGAGCACCCACTGCTCCTCGAGACCTGCGACGGCTGCGGCTCCGAGCGCGACGCCCCCGCCCAGAACCGCGATGTTCACGATGTTCTGGCCGGCGAACACGATCGGGCGCCCGCTGATCAGCTCCTGCAGCTTCGCGAAGGCGATGACCGAGCCTGCGAACGAGATCGAGCCGATCAGCGCGGAAAGGACGATCGAGACCGTCTCTTCCCGAAAAGGATCCGGCGTGTTGTGCCATTCGGAGAGCGCGACCAGCGCAGCGGCGCCTCCCCCGACCCCGTTGAAGATCGCCACCATTTGCGGCATCGCCGTCATGCGGACGTTCCGCGCTCCGATGATGCCGACGACGCTGCCGATCACGAGCGCGACGATGATCAGCAGCCAGTTCTCGAGCCCGTCCAGCAGGAGCGTCGTCACGATCGCGAGGAGCATCCCCGCGCCGCCGATCCAGTTCCCCTTGCGCGCGTGCCGTGGCGAGGCGAGGAACTTCAGCGCCAGGATGAAGCAGGCGATCGTGACCAGATAGAGGATCGCGACGACGTCGGGATCCGAGATCATTCGCCCTCTCCGCGTTTCGGCTCGGGACGGCGCTTGAACATCCCGAGCATCCGGTCGGTGACGAACCAGCCGCCGACAACGTTGGCCGTCGCGAGCACGAGCGCGGTGAAGCCGACGACCTTCGTGAAGGCGTCGTCAGCCGTGCCGAGAACGATGATCGCGCCGACGATCACGATCCCGTGGATGAAGTTGGCTCCCGACATGAGCGGGGTGTGCAGCATCGTCGGCACCTTCGCGATCACCTCGAAACCGAGGAACGCCGCCAACACCAGGATCGTCAGCTCGATGACGAGCGGCAGATCGGTCACGCGCTCGCCTCCTTCGTTCTGGTCACGCACGCGCCGGCGGTGATCTCGTCCTTCCAGTCGAGCGACAGCTCACCGTTCGGCGCGAGATGCTGGAGCAGCGCGGCGACGTTGCGCGAGTAGAGCTGACTCGCGTGGTACGCCATCAGCGAGGGGAGGTTGGTCGTGCCCACGATCGAGACGCCACCGTGTTCGACGACCTCCCCGGGAACGGTCAGCTCGCAGTTGCCCCCGGTCTCCGCCGCCAGGTCGACGATGACGGAGCCGGGACGCATGCGCTCCACGGCGGAGGCGGGGATGAGCTTCGGCGCCGGGCGGCCGGGTACCGCCGCGGTGGTGATCACGACGTCGAAGTCGGGAATCCGCTCCTCGAGCGCGGCCTGCTGGTGCTTCTGCTGCTCTTCGGAGAGCTCGCTTGCGTAGCCGCCCGCGGTCTCCTCTGCCCGAACACCAAGATCCAGGAAAGCCGCGCCGAGGCTCTCCACCTGCTCCTGTACGGCAGGACGGACGTCGAAGCCCGAGACGACCGCGCCCAAGCGGCGGGCGGTCGCGATCGCCTGCAAGCCAGCCACACCCGCGCCGATGACGAGCGCCCGCACCGGTGCGATCGTCCCGGCGGCCGTCATCAGCATCGGAAAGAGCTTCGGCACGCGATCGGCGGCCAGGAGAACCGCTTTGTATCCCGACACTGTGGCCTGGGACGAGAGCGCGTCCATGGCCTGCGCGCGCGTGATTCGCGGGATCGACTCCATCGCGAAGGCGTCGACGCCTTGCTCCCGCAGGCGAGCGATTCCCTCTGGCTCGGTCAGAGGCTGCAGGAATCCGATGAGCATCGTGCCCGGCGCCAGCGCCTCGCTCTCCTCGGGCGAGGGCTTGGCTACGCGGACAATTCCCTCGACGCTGTCGAGTAGAGCTGCCGTGTCCGCGAGCTCGGCTCCAGCTTCCAGATACGCCTCGTCGAGGAAGCCGGCGGCGGCGCCCGCAGCGTGTTCGACCCGTATCTCGAAGCCCGCCTCGCGGAGCTTGGAGACCGTCTCGGGAACGAGCGCCACGCGACGCTCACCGGGAGCCGTCTCCCTCGGAACAGCGACTCGCATGCGGACGAGACTCTATTGGGAGGGGCGACGCGCCTGTTCGGGCAACCGGCAGGGCCCTAAAGACCGGCCCAGATTTCCAGCTTCTGCTTCGTGCGGCGGATCACCTCGTCCGTGAACTCCGTCGTGCCGGCGTGACCTCCCAGATCGGCGGTCCGCAGTCCCTCGGCCACCGTCTCGAGGGATGCCTCGCGGATCGCCCGGCCCGCCGTCTGCAGGTCCTCCTCCTCCGCGTGCGAGAGCAACGCGGCCGCGGCCAGGATCATGGCGAGGGGGTTCGCGATGTCTTTGCCCTCGAGCGCTGGCGCGGTGCCGTGGGCTGCCTCCGCCACGAGGGCGCTCGGAACGTAGTCGTCGCCGAACGCGACGAGTAGCGACTCGGATCCGGCGATGGAGCCGAAGAGCGGGAGGACGAGATCGGAGAGGATGTCTCCGTCGCGGTTCAGGGCCGGGATCACCATCGGCGCGCCGCTCGACGAGATGAGCAAGGCGAACGTCGCGTCGATCAACTGCGGCTCGTAGGTGACCTCCGGGTGCCGCTCGGCGGCAGCGTCCATCTCCTCCTTGAGCATCCCCTCGTAGACCGGGCTCACGGTGTACTTCGGCCCGCCGAACACCTTCGCGTCCATGCGCTCGGCCTGCCGGAACGCGAACTCCGCCACCGCCCGGCAAACCACGCGCTCGATTCGCTCCGTGCGGAGCGCGACCTCGGTGTCGCCTTGGCCCTCGCGCCACTCCTTCGCGCCGTAGGCGTCTCCGACCGCCATGCGTACGACCGAGATGGGCGAGTGGACGCCGCCGAACGGGACGACGCCCGGAATTCGCCGCCCGGTCCTGACGATGACCTTGCCGCCGATCTCCTCACGAAGCATGCGGTTGGGGGAGCCGACGTCGCCGGCGCGCTCGGGCGTGATCGTCGCCGCTTTCAGGCCGTACCCGTGCTCCACGATCGCCGTGGCCGCCTCGTGGACCACCTGATTCTCCGTCGCACGCCGATTCTCGAGCGAGAGATCGAAACGCGGGAATTCGAGCGACGTTCCGACGACGTCCGCGGCGAGCACGCGCAGCGATTCCTCGAGCAGCTCCTGCCCCGTCTGATCACCTTCGAGCACGACGATTGTCTTCATGGGCTAGAGTCTATTGAACGGGAATGAAGAGGGTCATTCGTTCTTGCATTCGAAATCGACATTTCGTACTGTGCTGAGCTTCATCCGCTGATAAGGAGGAAGAATCGTGGCAAGAAAGACGATCCTCGTGTGCGATAGTTGCTCGAAGGAGGTCGCCGAGGGCAGAGGCGCGCTCATGCGTCTCAACTTCACAGACGCTCGCCGTGGCTCGAAGCAGGCAGATCTCTGCGACGACTGCTCGGGCGGCATGCCCGGTCACGCGGTCGCTCGTCGCGGCCGCAGGCCAAAGGCGGCCGCGGCAGCGTAGCCCGGCAGGCAAGCATGGTGACTGTCACCTCGAAGTGACAGTCACCAGCGTTTCTCGCTCTTTCCACACAAGCAACCGGCGCGTACGAAATCGCGGCCGAAGCCGGGATTACCATGAACGGATGGGTCTCTCGCTCGTCGTGGGGCCGGCGCATGCCGGCAAGGTCGCGCTGCTCCTCGAGCGCTATCTCGGCGTGCTCGAACGCGATCCGTGGCTCGTCGTCCCCAACCGGGCGGACGTGGAGCGTGTGGAGCGCGATCTCCTCCGTCGCCGCCCGGCGCTGCTCGCAGGCCACATCGGCACGTTCGATGATCTCTTCGAGCACATCGCCGCCGGACATCCCGAGAGGCGTGGTGTGGCAAGCGACGCCCAGCGAGCGCTCGCGGCGCGACATGCGATCGCAGACACGCCTTTGGATGCTCTCGGCGCTTCGGCGGCCTCGAGCGGGTTCACCGAAGTGCTCCTGGCGGCGCTCGGGGAGCTCGAGTCGGCCCTCCTCGATCCCGACTCGGTCGGTGGCGAGCTAGGAAGCCTCGCGCGCGCGTATCGAGCGCGGCTCGACGGTCTGGGGCTCTGGGACCGGGATGGGCTCCGGCGCCGTGCCGCCGAGCGGATCCAGGGCGACCTGCAGGCTTGGGGTCGCGAGCCCGTCTTCGCATACGGCTTCGAGGACCTGACCGGAGCGGAGTGGTCGCTGATCGAGGCGCTCTCTGCGCGCGCAGAGGTGACCGTCTCGATCCCATACGAGCCGGGGCGGCCCGCCTTCGCCGCCCTCGAGCGCACGGTCAACGACCTCGCCGCTCTGGCCGCAGGCGCGGTGGAGGAGCTGCCGCCCGTCGAGGAGCGTCCCGCGCCGAGATCGTTGGTCCATCTCGAGCGCGAGCTCTTCGGCGACGGTCAGGTGTTCGAGGAATCGCTCGAGAGCTCACTTGTCTTCCTCGAGGGCGCGGGTGCCCGCGGCACAGTCGACCTCCTGGCCGCCGAGCTCCTCGGCCTTGTCCGCGCCGGAACGTCACCCGACCGCATCGGGATCGTCTGCGAGTCGCCCGAGCGCTGGCGCGCGACGTTCGACTCCGTGCTGGGCCCGCTCGCGATCCCGTACGCCTTCGAGCAGCCCTCGCGGCTCGGCGAGACGCCGCTCGGTGACGCGCTGCTCGCGCTCCTGCGATACGCATGGCGTGACGGTGGCCGCAGCGAGCTGTTCGCGTTCCTGAGATCCCCGTTCTCGGGCCTCGAGCGGCGCTCGGTCGACTTCGTCGAAGGGCGCTTGCGGGGGCGCGCGATCGCAGATCCGGTGCGGGTCGAGGAGGAGACCGAGAAGCTGCGTGGAGCGCACATCCCCGCACTCGTCGAGCTGCGCGCCGAGACAGACCCGGTTGCGGCCGGCCGCGCGTTGCTGCGGACGATGATCCGTAACGCGTGGGGCCTCAACGCGCCGCCCGTGGGAGACGACGCTCGCGGCGATGCGCGCGCTTACCGGGCCGTGGAGCGCACACTCGACGAGCTCGCGAGATTCGGATCGCTCGACGGCTATGACGTTGCTCCCGAAGACATCATCGCCGCACTGGAACGAACGAGCGTACGACCGGTGGCCGCCGCCGAGACCGGTCGCGTGGCCGTCCTCGACTACGGTCGCGCACGCACGCGCATGTTCGACGTCGTCTTCCTGCTCGGCCTGGAGGAGGGAAGCCTGCCGCGCCGCGACCGGCCGACGCCGTTGCTCGACGACGACGTCCGCCGCGAGCTCGGCGGCCGGCTCGAGCGACCGAACACGGTCGCACGTGACCGCTATCTCTTCTACACGGCCTGCACGCGAGCCACTCGGCGCCTCATCCTCGTGCGTGAGGCTGCCAGTGACGAGGGGGTTCCGCGCGAGTCGAGCCCCTTCTGGGACGACGTCCGCGCGCTCTATGCGCCCGCAGAGGTCTCTCGAGCGACCCGTCGTCGCCCGCTGTCCAGCCTTACCTGGACTCTGGACTCGGCGCCGAGCGAGCGCGAGCGTGTGCGCGCGCTGGCGCGCCTGACCATCGACGACGCCGCGGGCGCCGACGAGCTTGCCGCGGCGAACGGCTGGTCGCGGCGGCTCGAGCGCGCGCGTCGCGCCTTCGACCGTCCGACGACTCTCACGAGCCCTGCCGTTCTCGAGCCGATGTCGTCGAGGACGGTGTTCTCTGCGACGGAGCTCGAACGGTTCGCCGACTGCTCCTCGGCCTGGCTCGTGGAGCGTGTCGTCGACCCGAAGACGATCGACGCCGAGCCCGATCCCATGCTCAGAGGGCAGGTCGTGCATACGACGCTGAACCGCTTCTACGCTGCGCTGCCGCGGGAGCTCGACTCCGAGCGCGTGACGCCGGAGAACCTGGATGCGGCCTTCGCTCTCGTGCGTACCTGCCTGGACGCGGCGCTGAAGTCGGGGGTTCGGCTCGACCTGACCGAGCTCCAGGCCGCGGAGCTCCGCCAGACGCTCATCGCCGACCTGGAGGGGTTCCTGCGCGACGAGGCCGCCTCCGAGATGACCTTCGTGCCACGACGGCTCGAGGTCGCATTCGGCTCCGAGCGAGCGGCCCCCGAGCTGCAGCGCGGGCTCGATCTCGGCGACGGGCTGCGTCTCTCCGGGAAGATCGACCGGATCGACCTCGACCCGTACTCCGCCCGCGGAATCGTCCAGGACTACAAGTCGGGCAAAGGCGCGCATTCGGCGCGAGACATCGACCGCGACCTCCGCCTGCAGATCCCGCTGTACGTTCTCGCACTCCGCGACCTTGTGGGGGTCGAGCCTCTCGGCGGCGTGTACCGCGCGCTCTCGGGGAAACGGCTGACGCGGGGAATGCTCCGTGAATCCGCCCGCGAGGACCTGCCGGGCTTCGCGAAGGACGACTATCTGGATGAGGAGACCTTCTGGGCGCAGGTGGAGACGGCGCGCGAGCGCGCCGGCGCGAACGCCAAGCGCATCCGATCAGGCGACGTGCTGCACGACCCGAAAGGCGACGGCTGCCCCGCGTGGTGCGACCTGTGGCCGATCTGCCGGGTGCCACGCGCATGACGGCGCTCGCCGAGCGCGCGACCGCTCTCAACGACGAGCAGCTTGCCGCTGTCGAAGCAGCGGGCACGGTGTTCGTATCGGCCGGCGCGGGCACCGGCAAGACGTCGGTGCTCGTCGAACGCTACGTCCGCGCGGTCTGCGAGCGAGGCCTCGACGTCGACTCGATCCTCGTGATCACCTACACACGCAAGGCGGCCGGCGAGCTGCGCTCGCGGATCCGAGCGGCGTTCGTCGAGCGTAATCGTCCCGATCTCGCCCGTGAGCTCGACGGCGCGTGGATCTCGACCATCCACGGCTTCTGCAATCGGCTCCTGAAGGCTCATCCCTTCGCCGTGGGGCTCGACCCGAGGTTCAGGGAGCTTGAGAATGCGGGCGCCGCCGTTGTGCGCGGAGAGGCGTTCGAGCGGGCGCTCGAGGAATTCTGCGCGAGCGGCGACGAGGAGCGACTGCGACTCCTCGCCACCTACCGCGCGGACGGCCTGCGGCGGATGTTGACCGGCGTCTATGAGACGCTCCGTTCGTCCGGGCGTGACCTCGTGCTCGAACTCGGAGAGCGCCCGCCGCTCGCCGAGGCGATCAGCGCTCTTCGCGAGGAAGCAGCCCCACTCGCTGCCGACGAGTCTGCGACCGTGAGCCAACGGGGATCTGCGACGGAAGCGCTGCGAATCGTCGTGGAATCGGCTTCGGCCGTGAGTGTTGTCGATCTCTCGGCGCTCCAGGCTCGTGGATCGCGCGCCGCGTCATACGAGCTCGCGCGGAAGGCCCTCGAGCGCTCTTCGCTCGAGGAGCTGGCAGCGCACGACCGCGACTTGCTCCAGGAGCTGCTCGAGCGCTTCGCAGCGGAGTACGACGCCGCGAAGCGGCGCGAGTCGGTCGTCGACTTCGAGGATCTCCAACTCGCCGCACGCGACCTGCTGCGCGACTCCGAGGACGTGCGTGACACGGTCAGGCTCCGCTTTCGCCTCCTCATGGTCGACGAGTTCCAGGACACGAACGGCCTCCAGTGCGAGATCGTCGACCTGGCGGCTCATCCTGAGCTGACCGAGGTCTTCACCGTCGGCGACGAGTT
>JACCTK010000178.1 GCA_013812465.1 Actinomycetota bacterium | reverse complement strand
AGCGGCTCCAGGTAGAGGGAGGTGAAGCTCCGCTGTCCGGCACCCCAGGTGGGCCGCCTTTCGAGCAGTTCGGGCCGGGCGAGCGTGACCACGAAGACCGGGTGGCTCCGCGACCAGTCGAGCAGGTACTCGACGAAGTCGAGCAGGCTGGCGTCCGCCCACTGCATGTCCTCGAAGGCGAGGACTGTCGGATAGCTCTCGGCCAGGCGCTCGAAGAAGAGGCGCCAGGCGGCGAACAGATCCTTCTGGTCGCGGGCCTGGTGCTCGGCCAGCCCGAGCAGGTGCGCGAGCCGGGGCTCGAGGAAGCCGCGCTCCTCGGGATCGAGGACGTGCTCCTCCAGCGTGGCGTGCAGCTTGGCCTGCGCGGACGCCGGCTCCTCGTCCTCGGCGATGCGGCAGCGCATGCGCACCATGTCCGCGAGCGCCCAGTAGGTCACGCCCTCGCCGTAGGAAAGACAGCGCCCGCGGTGCCAGTAGACGGTCTCGGCGATGCCGTCGAAGTACTTGTAGAACTCCCATGCCAGCCGCGACTTGCCGATGCCCGCGATGCCGGTCACGGAGACGAGATGGGCTTTGCGCTCCTCGGCCGAGACGTGGAAGAGGTCCTTGATCTGGCGCAGCTCGCGGTCGCGGCCGACAAACGGGGCCTCGAGCCCTTGCGACTTGAGCGAGCCCCGCAACCCGGAGACGACGCGCTGCGCCTTCCAGAGCTGGGTGAGTCCCTCCTTGCCCTTGAGCTCGAAGGAGCCGGCCTCCTCGTAGACAATCGTCCGCTCCGTCGACCGCCGCGTGGACTCGCCCACGTACACCGTGCCCGGGTCGGCGGCCGACTGCACACGTGAGGCGGTGTTGACGAGGTCGCCCGCCACCATGCCCTGCCCTTCGGCGCCGAGCGTGACCGCCGCTTCGCCCGTGAGAACTCCAGCCCGCGCTCGAAGCTCGGGGGCACCGACCTCGTCGCCGAGCGCCGAGACCGCGGCGACGAGGTCGAGCGCGGCCCTCACCGCCCGTTCAGCGTCGTCCTCGGTTGCAGTCGGCGTTCCCCAGACCGCCATCACCGCATCGCCGATGAACTTCTCGACGGTGCCGCCGTAGAGCTCGATCAGGCGGCGACAGGTGTCGAAGTAGCGCGAGAGGAGTTCGCGCACGTCCTCGGAATCGCGGCTTTCGGAGAGGGTCGTGAACCCGACGAGGTCGGCGAACAGAACGGACACGAGGCGCCGCTCGGCTGCGGGAACCGACGCCTCGAGGGTCGTCGGTGTCGGAGCGATCGCGGTCGAGGCGAGCGCAGCCCCGCACTCGCCGCAGAACTTGACGGCGGGCGCATTCGGCGTGCCGCACGACGGACAGGCGCGGGCGAGCGGCGCGCCGCACTCACCGCAGAACTTTCGATCGGGCTCGTTCTCGGTCCCGCACGCGGGGCAAAGCAGAGCGTCCGCCATGGGAAGACTCTATTCGGCGTTCGCTGCCGGCTCAATCGGTGGCGGTCAGATGCTTGATCGGGAATTCACGTCGGGCCGGATGACGGCCACGACGCGGCGCCCGGCTTGGTTGTGACCGCCTCCGGGCGGCGCGCCAATTCCCGATCAAGCATCTACGCTCCTCCTGTGGCGTTCCTTGACACGGCGGGAAGACGGGAGGAGCTCTCGCCGGACCGCGCCTGGTGGCTGCGAGTGGCGGCGGTGCTCATCGACCCGCGGCCGGTGTTTTTCGCGCTGCGCGACGAGGATCCGGACGACGTCGCGGCGCGTTCCGAGCCGGTTCTGCTGCTCATTTGGCTCGCCGGGGCGGCATCAATCCTGACGAGTCCGGTCGCCGGTCGTCTGTTCGACGATCCCGACTACGACGTGCTGAATCTCGCTCTCTGGATCTTCATCGGAGGTGGCATCTACGGAGCCGCCTGCTACTTCATCTTCGGGTTCGTTCTCCACTTCGGGACACGTCTTCTCGGCAGCCAAGGAACCTTCCTACGCGAGCGCCAGATCATCGCCTTCGCCGGTACGCCGCTCGCGCTCTCGTTTCTCTTGGTGTTACCGCTTCGGGTTGCCGTCTATGGTGGCGACACCTTCCATGCGGGGGGCGCCGACGAGGGAGTGGGCGAGGCGATTGTCCTCGGGTTCCAGCTGGCGTTCGCCGCCTGGTCAGCTGCGCTTCTCGCCATCGGTGTGCGAGTCGTGCACGGCTGGAGCTGGGCCCGTGCCCTCGCTGCGGTCGGCGCGGCTACGGGGCTGCTCGCGGCGATTATCCTCGTGTTCGCGATAACGCTCTGAGAACGGCGCGGCCTTTTCGAAGAGCGCGAGCTCCTCGTCCGGCATCGAGTACGTGTGCCGCTCCTCGGGGAACCGTCCCTCGCGAACGTCGGCCGCGTAAGTCTCGAGCGCTCCGCGAATGGCCCCACCGATCTCCGCGTAGCGCTTGACGAATCGCGCGGTGCGGCCTTGGTAGAGCCCGAGCAGGTCGTGCCACACGAGAACCTGGCCGTCGCAGTCCGCGCCCGCGCCGATACCGATGGTCGGGATCGAGAGCTCCTGGGAGACCCGGCGGGCGACCGGCGCCGGCACGGCCTCGAGCACGAGCGAGAAGCACCCTGCGGCCTCGAGCGCCCGCGCATCGGCGAGGAGCGCGATCGCCTTCTCGGCGGAACGGCCCTGGGCCTTGAACCCTCCGAGCATCGTCGCCGACTGGGGCGTGAGCCCGAGGTGCCCCATCACCGGGATACCGGCCGCGACGATGCTCCTGACGCGCGAGAGCATCACTCCGGCGCCCTCGAGCTTGACGGCGTCCGCGCCTGCCTCCTTGACGAAGCGAATGGCATTGCGAGCGGCGTCCTCGTCCGAGACCTGAAAGCTTCCGAACGGCAGGTCCGCGACGACCAGGGGCCGATTCGCGCCGCGCGTTACGGCGCGGGTGAGAATCAGCATCTCCTCCATCGTCGCGGGGACAGTGGACTCGTGGCCGAGCATGGTCATGGCGGCGGAGTCGCCGACGAGAACGAGATCGGCGCCCGCCTGGTCGGCGAGCCGGCCGCCGGGCGCGTCGTACGCGGTGACCATCACGATCGGCTGGCGCCGCGCCTTCATCTCGGCGAGCTCCGTCAGTGGCAGCTTGCCGGGGGCGGGAGTTGCGGGCGCCGGCTTCTGCGGTCGAATGCTCATTTCGCGTCTCCTTCCAGTGGCATGTTGTCGATAAGGCGGATATCGCCGACGCGTACGGCGCCGACGAGAGCGCGCGGGTCGAAATCGACGATCTCGAGGTAGTCGACGGCGAGGCCGTTCGACTCGGCGAGGAGCTTGCGCGCGGCGGCGGGGTCGCGGGTTGCGAGCGCACGGGAGAAGGCCAGAGCGCGCTGTCTTTCCTCGGCGGAGAGCAGGACGTTGCGTGAGGAGAGGGCGAGCCCGTCGGCGTCGCGGACTGTGGGGAGGACGCGGAGCTCGACCTCGAGCGCGAGATCCCGGATCATTCGACGGATCACCTCCACCTGTTGCGCGTCCTTCTGCCCGAAGTAGATGCGCGTCGGTCGTGCGATGGAGATGAGCTTGAGGACGATCGTGGCCACGCCGCGGAAATGCTCTGGCCGGAACTCGCCTTCGAGGCTCGCTCCGAGCTCGGTCACCTCGACCCAGGTCTGGAAGCCCTCGGGGTACATCTCGTCGGCGGAGGGCGCGAAGACGAGATCGACGCCGATCTCCTCGGCGAGCGCGATGTCTCGCGCTTCGTCTCGCGGGTAGCGGCCGAGATCGACACGGTCGGCGAACTGCGCGGGGTTGACGAAGAGGCTCATGACGACCGTGTCGCACTCGGAGCGCGCCGCTCGGAGGAGCGAGAGATGTCCTTCATGAAGAGACCCCATCGTGGGAACCAGCCCGATCGAGCCCGAGCCCCGCCCGAGCTCTGCTCGGAGATCCGAGATCGTCCGACAGACCTTGGGAGCGCCACCCGCTGCTCCTTGTGACACTGTGTCACTTGGCAGCTCTGTGCCGGCGATCACTGCAGTCCCCTCCGCCAACACCAGATAGAGCTTCTCGAACTCCGGGCGTTGCTCGCGGATCGCGGCGAGATGCCGTTCGACCGTCTCCCAGTCACCGCGCGCGATCGGGCCGGTGAGCTCGAAGCCGTTGTCGATCACGCCTCGCATCAGCGGATCGAGAGCCTCGGGTGGCGCGTCGGCTGCTTCGAGGAGCGAGCCGGCGGCGTGGCGCAAGGTGACGAGGTAGTTCGAGGCCACAGCCGCCCCCGCGTGGTAGGCCGCGCGACCCTCGTCGTCGAGGTCGAACGGGCGCAGACCCAGAGTCTCGGCGAGCCAGAAGCCGACGGCACGTGCTGCGTCAGTCTCCGCGGTCACCGCCGCCCAGGCGCCGTCGAGCTGCTCGGGCCCGCGCGTTTTGGAGAACGACTGCAGCGGGTGCATCCCGAAGCGGCGTTCGTGGGGGTCGAGCGCTACCAGCGGTGTCGCTCCACTCACGTGCGCGATCCACGGACCGGGCACGATCCCTCGCGCGACCTCCGCGATCGCGCGGTCGGGGACACAGAGCAGCGCGAGCCCCGGCTCGTCGGCCTCGAGAGCGAGGCCGCGCTCAGCGAGACGCGCGCTCACTGCGGAACCGACGCGTCCACGCGCGCCCACAACTTGGATTCGCTCGATCATTGTTGGCTCCAGTTCCGTGTCCGGATACCGGGCAGCCGGAGGGTAGCAGCGTGCTACATGGCTGCTAGCCGCGCCTCGAGACGCGCGCGCACCGCGGGCCAGTCGTCGTCCGTGACGCTGTACCAGGCGCTGTCTCGGTTCTCGCCGCCCCGCACGAGCATGTGCTTGCGGTGGATCCCCTCGAACGTCGCGCCCAATGCCACGAGCGCCCCGCGCGATCGCTCGTTCAGCGCATCGGTCTTGAGCTCGACGCGACGGCAGCCCCACGCTTCGAAGGCGTGCTCGAGCTGAAGCAGCTTCGCCGCGACGTTGGCGCCCGTGCTCCAGACCGATGGGTGAAGCCACGTCCAGCCGATCTCGACCGAGCGGTGCTCCGGGCGGAGCGCGAGGAACCGCGTCGATCCGACAACCTTCTTGTGACACAGTGTCACAAAGGGGATCTCGGTCTCTGCCTCGGCGGCGGAGAGTGCTTGCGCCATCCACGCCCGCCACTCGTCCCTGTTCTCGGGCTGAACGACGCTGAGCCAGCGCCAGGCTCGTTCGTCGCGAGACGCCACCCACAGTCCGTCCTCGTGCTCCCGCGACAGCGGCTCGAGTCGCACGATTCGGCCTTCGAGCACGGGCGCCGTCCACCGTTCCACGGGCTCCGACAGTACACTCGGGCGCGTGCCGATCTACGAGTACGCATGCATGGAGTGCGAGTCGCATTTCGAGGAGCTCGTCCGTTCGAGCGAGCAAGCGGTGGTCTGCCCCGACTGCGGCGCCGCGAAGGTGCTGAAGCAGCTCTCGACGTTCGCGGTGCACGGCGCGGCGAAAGTCGGCGTCGCCTCCGCCGCGCCACGTGCGAGCGGCGGCGGCTGCTGCGGCGGCTCGTGCGGCTGCGGTCATTGACGCAGCTGTAGGCAAACCAGGCCGTCCGGCGAACGATCCGTCGTGGAAGGGACGAACGATGGATCAGAGACTGATTGGTGGCATCGCGGCCGCGGTGGGTGCGGTTCTGCTCGTGCTCTCGACGCTCACGGAGCCGCTCGGCATCTGAAACGGAGATGGTTTCGGTCTGAAGCAGATCGCCGGTGTGATCGTCGGGGCCGCGGCCGTCGGCTTGGGGCTGCTTCTGTATGCGCGTCGCGGTGACGAGGCTTCGCCTCAGCCGGACGACTGACGCATCCGAAGCGCGCCGTAGACTGCGGTTCCAATGGATGCCGTCGAGCGCGCAGCGGCGCTCCGGGAGTACGCGGAGCAGACGGCGACGTGCACGAAGTGCGCGCTCGCCGCCGGACGAACGCAGGTCGTCTTCGGCGCCGGGAGCCCGAACGCGGATCTCATGTTTGTCGGAGAGGCCCCTGGGTTCCACGAGGATCAACAGGGAATCCCGTTCGTCGGGCAGGCCGGGAAGCTCCTCGAGAAGCTGCTTGCCGGGATCGGACTCGCGAGAAGCGATGTCTACATCGCCAACGTGCTCATGTGCCGCCCGCCCGGTAACCGCGATCCTGTGCCTGACGAGATCTCCGCGTGCGAGCCACATCTCTTTCGAAAGATCGAGCTCATCGAGCCGACTCTCGTGGCCACGCTCGGGAACTTCTCGACGAAGCTGCTCTCGGGTCGCCCGGCCGGCATCACGCGCGTGCACGGGCAGCCGCAGGAGGTCACGCTCGCATCCCGCAAGGTGTCCCTCTACCCGCTCTACCACCCGGCGGCCGCGCTCTACACGCCGTCGATGCTGAAGGTGCTGGAGGAGGACTTCGCGCAAATTCCCGCGCTGCTCGAGCAGGCGCAGGAGCCGCTCGCTCCAGTGGAGGCTCCACCCGCCGTGGAGCACGAGCCCGAGGCCGTCCAGCTCGGCCTGTTCTGACGTGCGCGCCAGGGTGGTCGCCACGGCCTCGGCGGAGGAGACCGAGGCGGTCGCGGCGCGGCTCGTGAGCAAGCTCCATCCGGGCGATGTCGTCACGCTTTCGGGCGAGCTCGGGAGCGGGAAGACGACATTCGTCCGCGGCGCCTGCCGGGCGCTCGGCGTCGCCGCGCCGGTCACGAGCCCCACGTTCACGATCGGGCACCGGCACCGGGGGCGAGCGGCCGATGTGTCGCACCTCGACCTCTTCCGCTTCAGCGGGCTTTCGCCAGCAGAGTGGGGCGACCTCGAGCCGTACTTCGACGACGCGATCGTCTTCGTCGAGTGGCCGGAGGCAGGGCTCGAGGCGTTTCCTCCGGCCCGCCTTGCCGTGCGCATCGAGCACGCGGGGGGGAATCGGCGGCGACTCGAGATCGCCGCCGCAGAACCGGCGCTGCTAGAAGGCATCGGGTAATGCTCCTCCTCGCCTTCGATACCGCCACGGACGTCGCAACGAGCGCGCTCGTCGACGACGGCCGCGTGCTCGGCGAGCGGGTATCGGTCGCTCGCACGGTGTTGGATGATGTCCACGCGCTGCTGCGAGCTGCGCATGCGACCACCGCCGATCTCGACGCGCTCGTCGTCGGCACCGGGCCGGGAAGCTTCACGAGCACGAGAATCGGCCTTGCGCTCGCCCAGGGGCTTGCGCTCTGCCTCGACCTGCCGGCGGCAGGCATCTCCACCCTCGACGCGCTTGCCGCCGCCAGGGACGGCGCGTTCCCGGTCGTGGACGCTCGCAGGCGAGAGGTGTTCGTCCTCGGCCCGAGCGTGGCCTCTCCGGACGACCTCGAGCTCGAGCCCGGCGTGACCTGCGTCGGAAACGGGGCAGTCCGGCACCGAGCGACCCTCGAGCGCAAAGGCGCGCTCGTTCCTCCCGACGATGACGTGATTCACCTCCCGCATGCCCGCCTGCACGCGGCGCTCGCGCGCGAGTTCGGGCCGGCCGAGGAGCTCATGCCGCTCTATGTGCGAGCGCCCGATGCGAAGGCGCCTAGCCCCGCGTGAGCATGGAGCTCCGGCGGCTGGAGATGGGCGATCTCGACACCGTCGAGGTCATCGAGCGCGCGTCGTACCCGACGCCGTGGTCCCGCTCGATGTTCGCCGCCGAGCTGCGGAAACCGAGCGCGCTGGCGATCGGCGCGTGCCTCGAGTCCGGTGAGCTCGTCGGCTTCGCGTTCATCTCCCGCTATGTCGACGCCTGGCACGTGATGAACGTCGCCGTCGCGCCCGAGCACAGACGTCGCGGTATCGCGACCGACCTCCTGGAGCACGTCTTTGACGTGACGGCAGAAGACCGCCGCCGCGGCTACACCCTCGAGGTGCGCGTCTCGAACGTGAACGCGATCCGGCTCTACGAGCAGCTCGGTTTCGAGTCGCGCGGCATCCGGCGCGGGTACTACACCGATAACCGTGAGGATGCGCTGATCATGTGGCGGGAGTCGGCCCAGTCGGAGAAGGCATCGTGATCTTGGGGATCGAGACGTCGTGTGATGAGACAGCCGCGGCAGTCGTGACGCAGGAGGGAAAAGTGCTCTCGTCCGTCGTGTCCTCGCAGGCTGCGCTTCATGTCCGTTATGGCGGCGTCGTGCCCGAGATCGCCTCGCGCAGGCACCTCGAGCTCGTTACGCCAGTTGTGCGGGAGGCGCTCGCAGAGGCGGAAACCACGTTCGACGAGATCAGCAGGGTCGCGGTCACGCAAGGCCCGGGCCTTGTGGGCGCGCTCCTCGTCGGGATCTCCGCGGCGAAGGGGATGGCGTGGGCGGGTCGGAAGCCG